>NZ_DAINNK010000061.1:0-32095 GCF_036735925.1 Povalibacter sp. | reverse complement strand
CAGCATGAAGATGAGGAGATTGCCGATGACCCGATCCAGCCTGCGCCGCTGCGCCCTCATCCTGATCCTCGCACTGCCGCTGTCGTCGCTCGCCGCCGAGCGCAGCATCGACGAATTCTTCGACCGCTTCACCGCCGACTGGGTGCGCGGCAATCCGGATCTCGCCACGTCGCTGCGCTACTTCAGCGGCGAGGAACAGGATCGCCTGGAACGCCAGCTCACGCCGCTGACGCGCGCCTATCAGGAAGAACGCACGCGCCTCGCACGACGAGGACTCGAAGAACTGCGCAAGTTCGACCGCACGAAACTCGACGACACGCGCCGCCTGTCGGCCGAGCTGATGGACTGGCTGCTCGAAGCCGTCGTGCGGGCGGAGCCTTACCGCGACTTCCATTTCCCGCTGCAGCAGTTCAGCGGCGCCAATGTCGATCTCATCGAAACCTTCACGCTGCGTCATCCGCTCGTGACGCCGAAGGATGCCGACAACTTCGTCGCGCGCCTGGCATTGATGGACGATCGCATGAACGAGGCCGTCGCCGAGGCGAAGCGGCTCGCCGACCGAAACCTGCTGCCGCCGAAGTTCATCGTCCAGGCCACGCTCGCCTCGATGCACACCTTCGCCGACGCACCGGTGCAGAACAATCCGCTGGTCACGGTGTTCGCGCAGAAGACGGCCAGCATCGAAGGCCTGCCGGCCGACAAGCGCGCAGCATTGCAGCAGCGCGTCGGCGAACTGGTGCAGAAGGAAATCTATCCGGCCTGGCAGAAGGCCATTGCGCTGCTCGATGCCATCGGGCCGCGCACGACGGACGATGCCGGACTGTGGCGTTTCAAGGGCGGCGACGCCGCCTATGCAAACTCGCTGCTGCGTTTCACCACCACGGATCTCACGCCCGGCGAGATCCACGAGATCGGCCTCAAGCAGGTCGCCACGATCGAAGCGCGCATGGACGAGATCCTGAAGAGCCTCGGCCGCACGCAGGGCGCCGTCAGGGAACGCATGGCGAAGCTCGAAGACGATCTGCGCTATCCCGATCCGACCTCGGACGCGGCGCGCACGCAGATCATGTCCGACATCGACGGCTACATGAAGGATGCGATCGCGCGCAGCATTCCGATGTTCGAGCGCACGCCGAAAACGCCGGTGATCGCGCAGCCGTTTCCGCGCTTTCGCGAGGCGAGCGCCGCAGCCAACTACAATCGCGCGCCGCCCGATGGCTCGCGCCCCGCCATTTTCCAGATGCCGCTCCGCGTGCAGCGCATGACCAGGCTCGGCCTGCGCACGCTCGTGTATCACGAGACCGTGCCCGGCCATCACTTCCAGATCGCGCTCGAACAGGAGAATCCTGATCTGCCGCGCTTCCGCCAGGCGCGCGCGTTGGGCGGCATCTCGGCGATGTCGGAAGGCTGGGCGTTGTACGCGGAGAAGCTCGCTGCGGAATCCGGCTGGTACGAAGGCGATCCCGAAGGATTGCTCGGGCAGTTGAGCGCCGAACTGTTCCGCGCGCGGAGGCTCGTCGTCGACACGGGATTGCACTCCAAGAAGTGGACGCGCCAGCAGGCCATCGACTTCGGCATCGAAGGCAGCGAAGTCGACCGCTACGTCGTCTACCCCGGCCAGGCCTGCTCGTACATGATCGGTCAGTTGCGCATTCTCGAGATGCGCGACCGCGCGCGTGCGGAACTCGGCGACAGGTTCTCGCTGCGCGGTTTTCACAGCGCCGTGCTGAATACGGGGACGATGCCGCTGGGGGCGCTGGAGAGGGAAGTGGAGCGGTATGTGGACGTGGTGAAGGGCAAGTAAGAACCCCCACCCTGCCCTCCCCCGCTTCGCGGAGGAGGGGAAGATCCGATTCCCTCCTCCGCGAAGCGGGGAGGGGAAGATCCGATTCCCTCCTCCGCGAAGCGGGGGAGGGCCAGGGAGGGGGCTTTCCGGACTACCGCACCGGCGCCGACACCGCCGCCCCCACATCCTTCACGAAAAACACCAGGATCTTCGCCGGCTGCGTTGCGCTCGCATTGCGCGAAACACTGTGAATGTCGGTTGGCGCTTCATAGAACGTATCGCCGACCTGCAACGTCTTCTCCTCGCCGCCGGCCACCTGCATGACCACGCTGCCTTCGAGTACGTACACGAAGGTGTTGGCATTGTGGCGATGGCTCGGCGACGCGCCGCCGGGCGCGTATTCGACCGTCAGCATCAGGCCTTCCTTGCCTGCGACGTCCGGCAGTGCCCTGGTGAACAGCGGCGTCACTTTCGCCGGCGGCGCGTCGGCTGCGTGCGCGTGCAGCAGCGTCATGGCCATGAATACCGCGAATCCCGTTCGTGCTGCGAACGACGTCATGTTCTGCTCCTGCTTCAGTTGGTGTGGGCTTTGGCCAGGCTGCCCGGCCGATAGTCGCCGGCGACGTAGCGCAATGGAATGGCGAAGCGATTCCAGCCGTTGATCTCGACGATGGCAAGGGTCAGCGCCAGCAATTCCGCTTCGCCGAATTGCGATCGCGCCTGCGCGTATACCGGATGGGCGACGTCCTGATGCTCCAGCTTCGTGACCGCTTCGGCCCAGGCGAGGGCGGCACGTTCGCGCTCGGTGTAGCAATTCGCTTCGCGCCAGGCGCTGAGCAGGTACAGGCGCTGCTCGGTTTCGCCGGCGGCACGGGCTTCCTGGGTGTGCATGTCGATGCAGAAGCCGCAACCGTTGATCTGCGATACGCGTGTGCGCACCAGTTCGATCAACGACAGCTCCAGCGTCGACTTGCGTACGACGGCCTGCAATCCGTGCATCGCTGCGGCGATGTCCTTCATCTTGTGCGGGTCGAAAGCAATTCGCTCGGTCATGCGGGTTCTCCTTCGAGGACTGACACCCTCAAGACGGCCCATCCGCTGAGGCCGTGACAGCTCACAATGAAAACGCAGCGAGCTTGTCCGGATTGCGGATGCTGAAGAATGCCTGGATGCGTTCGCCGTCCGTCTCGACCGCGATCAATGACTGCAGCCGGCCATCTTCCAGGAAGGCGATGCCGGGCTCGCCGTTGATCTGCACGATCCGATGCTCGACGGCCCGGCCCTGCGCCTGCGCTTGCCGGTAGCGGCGCGCGACCACGTACCAGAGCCTGGAGATGCGCTCCGCCCCGAGCAGCGGACGACTGACGGCCGCCGCCTTGCCGCCGCCGTCCGACGTCATCACGGCGTCGTCCGCGAACACCGCCATGATCTGCTGCCGGTCGCCGTTGGCCACTGCGCCGATGAACTTGCGCAGCATCCGCGTACGCGTTGTCTCGTCCACGACGAATCGCCGCCGGCGCGCGGTCAACCGCTCGCGTGCCCGATGCACCATCTGCCGGCAGGCGGACTCCGATTTCCCCAATGCATCTGCGATGTCGACGTAATCGTCATCGATGATGTCGTGCAGGATGAATGCCGCGCGCTCTTCCGGCGCCAGCGCTTCGAGCATCGCCATGAAGGCGATGGACACATCGCTGTCGAGCTCGGCCGCGGCTTCGGGCGTCTGCGTGTCGGCTTCGCCGAGCGGCTCGGGCAGCCACGGGCCGAAATACGCTTCGCGCTCCACTTTCAAATGCCGCAGGCGATCGATCGACAGGCGTGTCGTCGCCGTCGTCAGCCACGCTTCCGGCGACTCGACCTGCGCCGTGTCGGCGTTGTGCCAGCGCAGGTAGGCATCCTGCAGCACGTCTTCCGCATCGGCCTTCGTGCCCAGCATGCGGTAGGCAATGCCGAACAGGCGGGCGCGATGCCGCGTGAATATGTCAGCCTTCGCAGACATCGGTCCTCGATTGCATGCGTCCATCACCCGAGACGTGCGACGACGTCGAGCTGTGACAACCGCGATTGTAGGCGACTGTTGCCCGCGGCCCGCCCGTCACGATTTCCGGGCAGGTCTGCCCGCGAGGGCCTTGGCGCATCGCGTCGTTAACAAATCAGCACACTCGATTGCGGGTCGCTGGCGGCGCCATTCTTGTTCGTCAGCGCGCGGCCCACTAGCATGAGGACTGCCCCACCCAATGCAGACTCAGCCCATGAAAAGCGCACTACTCACGAAACATTCGCCCGTCGGCGCCCTCGTTGTGGCGATGAGTCTTTCGGCAATCCCGTTTGCCCCGGCCGGCGCGCAGGCGCCCGCAGCGACCCAGGGAAAACCCTGGGTCATGCCGCGCACGCTCGATGGAAAACCCGACCTGCAGGGCAACTGGAGCAACGAAACCCAGACACCCTTCGAACGGATGGGAAATCAGGGACCCACGCTGACCGACGAGCAGGCGGCTGCGCTCGAAAAGCGCGCCAGGGACGTGGAGGAATACCGCAACCAGCCCACCGATCCCAACGAGAAAGCGCTCAAGGGAGGCGTCGGCAACGATCTGGCGCCGGTCGAAGGCGAACCCACGTTCGTCGAACGGATCGCGCAGGCCGCCGGCGGCAATGTCGGCGGCTACAACGGCTTCTGGCTCGATCCCGGCCACCAGGTCATCCGCATCGACGGCGTCGTGCGCAGTTCCATCCTCGTCGATCCGCCCAACGGCCGCATCCCCGCGCTGACTGCCGCGGGCAAACAGCGCATGGCGGAACGCATGGCGCAGTCGAGGAAGTTCGGCGAGTTCGACGGCCCCGAAGTCCGGTCGCTCTCCGACCGCTGCCTCACTTCATTCGGATCGAATGCCGGTCCGCCGATGCTTCCGAACTACTTCTACAACAACAACTACACGATCGTTCAGTCGAAGGACACCGTCATGATCCTGACGGAAATGGTCCATGACGCACGCATCATCCGGCTGGGAGCCGCCAGGCACGTCCCGCCGCAGGTGCGCCCGTGGTTCGGCGATTCGATCGGACACTGGGAAGGCGACACGCTGGTGGTCGAGACCACGAACATCAATCCGATCCAGCTCGCGCAATCGGGCGGGCTGGGTCCCTACCGCGGAGCATCCGAGAAAGTGAAGGTGACCGAACGCTTCACGCGCACCGGTCCGGACGTGCTGCTCTACAAGTTCACGGTGGAAGATCCGGAGACGTTCACCGCACCCTACAGCGGCGAGCTGCCTTTCAACCGCATCGACGAACCCATCTACGAGTACGCCTGCCACGAAGGGAACTACGCGCTTCCGAGCATGCTGGCGGGCGCACGCGAAGAGGAACGGACGCGGGCGGAACAGAAGAAGGAATAGCGGCGGCAGCGCTCGACTGCGTCGCGAGAACGCAGCACAAGAAAACGGCGGAGCCCTTGCGGACTCCGCCATTTCCTGCTCGAGCATGAATCCATGCGGACAAGGTACCCGCACGGCAACTGCATCGGAGCGTCCGTCCGTTGGGAACCTCGGTCGCGCGCGTGACGAAAGCCTGCGCGCACTCAAGGCCTACCGGGCGGCGCGAGCCGTCGACTCAGCGACGAACCTCGCCAACCAGTACACCCAGAGTTGCGACCGAACCAACGTTTGAATGTGCCACTTGGATCACCTCCTTCAGTTGCCGTGGGCTGATTGCCGACACGCAGCCGCCCACCGAAGCCGCGCGCCGATACCGGGAATTCTATCGACGACAGCTTGCGGCGTCAGGGGAGATTTCAAGACCTGAGGCAGTCGCAAACACCAGGGACAGAGGCACCGGCGCAACCGCGCTCACTCGAACAGACTGACGATGCTCTGGTATTTCTCGATGTACCACCGGTTCTCGTTGTTGTATCTCGGGATGGTCACCGGACGGACGTTCGCGCCTTCCGCCTTCCATACGCACGGACAAGCCACCGACCTTCCCGCGGGCTGCGTGCCCGGGCGGCTCAGTTCGTCGAGCCCGACATTCATTCGACTCAGCACCCGATAGAGCTTCGTGACGTTGCGGGGACCGCCGTTGTACGCGGCGACCGGAAAGATGCCCAGCACCGCAGGGTTGTCGCGATACGCCAGGCGAATGTCCGATCGCATTCCCGCGAGTTCCAGATCCAGCAGGCAGACGGCCGCTTTCATGGCGTTCAGCAGATTCGTCGCACCGCGCTCGAAATCCGGATCGAGCTTTGCGCGTGGGCAGCGTCTGACCACGAGCGAATAGGTTCCGTTTCCCCTGCGGTCGGTGAATTGCATTGGCCCGAGCGCATTGGCGCTCGAGACGCTGTATCGATACGCCTCCTCCTGCTTGAGCCCGTACTGGCTCAGCACTTCCTCGAAGGCGAGCGTCTGCTTTCTGACGTAGTCGGTGTCATCGGTCTGCTCGATGACGGCAAGCGTGGTGATGACCTGCAGAGGAATGGCATCGGCGAGCAGTTCCCCGGGGAAAGCGGCACTCGGCACCTGCGCGAGGCGCAGTTCCTCGATCGCCTGGCGCGCCGTGGCGACCAGAAACTCCTTGCCGCCGCTGACGAAGCCCGGATCGAAGGTGTCTTCGGTGAAAGGCAGATAGACGATCGGCTTCGCGGTCTGGACGACGGCGCGCCACTGCCTGCGCTTGAGCAGGTTGTTGTCGAAGACGGGGAACTTCCGTCCGTAGACCTTCAAGGGCTCGCCGTCCTGCGAGAAGGAGAACATCAGCCGCTCGGCACCGGTGCCCTTCACGTGCCGCGCCTGGATACCGGGAGTGAGATTGCGAAAGGGCAGCGGCTTGCGACCGGGCGTCCAGTTGATCGGCGGCCGCGGCAGCTCGATGTGGGCGATGGACCATTCCTGTTTCGTATCGCTCCACAGCGCAAAGGCCACGGGACGACCGCGCAGAACCTGATTCCTGCCCTTGCCGGTGAAGACGTACTGGAGTTCGACGTCGCGGAGACGGATCTGCGCGTCGGCGACCAGATCGTGAATCACCTCGTAACGCCTGATGTTGCGACCCTGGACGATGACTTCCTCGGGACCCGCCTCGGGCTGCTCCGACTCGGCAACCGCAATCGGAACCTCGCCCTCCTCCTGCCGGGAAGCGGGAGCCGCTGCTTCGGCGGGCGGTTCGTTCGACGGCATCGCCGCCGTCGCAGGCGCGTCGATCAGCGTCGGCTCGCTTTCATCGGAGTCGCCGCCGGTCGTCGCGCATCCGGCACAGAAAAGGAACAGCAGCAGGAGCGTCAGCGGAGCCGTTTTCATCGGGCTCATGCTATCTCGTTTGGGCCAGCGCCAGGCGATGCTCAGTTTCCCGGCCTGCTCACCACGGTAAATCCATCGGCGAAGTACGGCGTCTCGGCAAAGCAGCTCGTCGGAACGCCGCGATGTTCGGTGTAGTGAAGCTGGAGTTCCTGGCCGACTGCGCCGGACAGCTTCTTTGCGACTTCTTCGTCGCGAACGCTGAAATCCCATAGCTGGGGCGCAACGCCGCCGACGACATACAGCGCGAGCTGGCCTTCGTACGTCTTGCAGATCCAGCCCTTCTTGGAAAACTTGAGCAGCACGCCGGCGCGGTCGCCGGCGGAATACGACCAGCTCAGCGCGAACCAGGTCCAGAGAATGACGCCCAGCACCAGCAGGGCAAGCACGATCCACACCGCGCGTTTGAATCCGCCGCCGCGCCGAACGGCACTGTCCGCGACCATGGGTTGTTCCTTGGTGTCTGTCGAGCCGTGAGGCGGAAATCGATGGCGACGCTGAGTTCAATTCGGGGAAGGCGATGCCGCGGGATCATACAGCGGCCCCTGCGCCGTATAAATGCGCCTGATCTCTTCGATCGTATCCGCCTGCTCCACCGGCTTGTCCGGTCGATACGCTTTCACGCGCGCGAAGCGCAGCGCGTAGCCGCCTTCGTATTGCGAACTCGCCTGGATGTCGTTGAAGGCGATCTCGACGACCATCTCCGGGCGCACGTGCACCGTGTAGCTGTCGCGATGCGTCTCGCGCGCCAGAAATTCCTTCGTCTGCCATTCGAGCATCGCGTCGGTCAGACCCTTGAAGGTCTTGCCGAGCATCACGAAGCCGCCGCTGGCCGGATCGCGCGCCCCGAGATGCAGGTTCGACAGCCAGCCCTTGCGCCGGCCGCTGCCCCACTCGGCCGCCAGCACCACCAGATCGAGCGTGTGAACGTGCTTGATCTTGAGCCAGCTCGCGCCGCGGCTGCCGGCTTCGTAGGCCGAATCCAGCGACTTCGCCATGACGCCTTCATGGCCGCTCGCCAGGGCGCGGTCGTAGAAATCCGTCGCGACATCGACATCGCGCGTCGCGAGACGGGGAATGCGGATCGATTCGGGCAGCACGCGCTCCATCGCCGCAAACCGCTCGCGCGCGGGACGATCCGCGAGACTTTCTTCATCCAGCAACAGGCAATCGAAGAAGTAGACATGCAGCGGCAATTCGGCGCGCAGCGCATCGACATCGAGCTTGCGACCGAAACGTCGCATCGTGACCTGGAACGGCAGCGGACGACCTGTTGCATCGAGCGCGACGGTTTCGCCGTCGAGCACGATCTGTCGTGCATCGATCGTACGCACGGCCTCCACGACTTCAGGAACGGCCGCTGTCACGTCGTTGAGACTGCGCGTGTAGACACGCACCTCGTCTCCCGCCTTGTGAACCTGCACCCGCGCGCCGTCGACTTTCCATTCGAACGCAACGTCGCTGCTCAGTTGCTCGAGCGCATCGGCCACGTCGGTTGCGGTCTGCGCCAGCATCGGTGCAATCGGCGACAGCACTTCGATCCGGAATCTTTCCAGGCCAGCCAGACCCTGTGTCAGAGCGACATGCGCCAGGCCACCGACATGGCCCGAATACATGGACGCGCGCCGCACGTCGGCTACTGGCAGCTTGGCCGCTTCGGCAATCGCATCGACCATCAGACCGGCCAGCGCGCCCTGGCGCAGTTCTCCCACGAGCAATCGCAGCAGGAAGCTCTGCTCGTCCGCGGTCGCGCGGCCCAGCAGATCCCCGAGTATCGACTTGCGCCGCGCCGCCGAGCCTGCGCCGCGCATACCCTGCAGCAGGGTCAGCACGTCATCTACGTCCCGCAGTGTCAGGGTGGCCGGCACCGCCGGCGCTACCTGTGCCGATGGCTGCAGCACCGAGTAGCCGACGCCGATCTTGCCCTGGCGTGTTTCTCCCGCCAGCCACAGCACACCGATTTCGATCTCGTCCGGCGCCAGAGCCTGCAGGCACTGCGCCAGCTCGCGCAATTTAGCGAGCCGGCTGCGCGTGGCGGCAACGCGGGCGGAGGCGGCAACGAGGTCGGCGAAAAGCACGGCGGTAGATCTTCGCTCGCTATTCCTTGTCGCGCTGGTACCAGCGCTGCCGGCGCTGGCCGAACTGCATCTCCAGCGCGATGCCGAGTTCGGGCGTGGCCTCGCGTTCCTCGTAGAGCTTTTCGCGCGGCCACGCGACGCCGGCACGCAATTCGAGGAACAGCCAGTCCGGGTTGCGGAACTGGCGACGCATGATCAGTCGCGCAGCGGTGCGGGTGATCTGCACTTCATTGTCGGTCGCGCCTTCGATCTGCGCCTGCCAGGCGAGCCCCATGCGATCGCCGACGCTCTGAAACAGCGTCACCTGCGAATACCATTCCAGGCCCTTGGTCTCCTCGGTGTACTTGCCGAGATTGGCCCAGCGCAGCAGGAAGCGATCGGACAAGGCACGATCGAGATAGAGCCGCGTGGTGCTGCCGAAGCCTTCGGAGTTCTGCCAGAAGACGGTTTCGCGACCGCTGAAGACATAGTGCTCCGCGAAGTTGCGCACGATCTCGTAGCGTGTGCGGGCATAGGGATCGAGCGGCATATCCAGGCGCACGCCGACACTGGCGTCGAAATCGTTGCCGGTGCGCTTCGGATTCGCGTATCCCAGGCCCAGCAGCACGCTGTCGTCTTCGAGACTGCCGAACTGCCGCGAGGGCAATGCGTCGAAGTCGTCTTCGACGTCGCTGATGTAGTCCTCTTCGCCGACGCGCCCGGCGAAGGCCGAGATCCGCTCGTCCCATTGCGGCAGTTGCAGCCGGATGCGGAAACGCAGCCGCGGATCGAAACCGTCGTAGTCGCTCCAGAGCGTACCGACGGAAAGCGTGCCGTAGGTTTCCCGATATTCCTCGTACAGCATCTGGTCGCCGAACAGCCCATCGAGCCACGCGGACGAGGCACAGGCGGCGATCGACAGCTGGCGCCGGGCGCGTTCGAGCATGTTGAGCGCCTTCTCGTCATGCATTTCCGCACAGACATCCATGGCGCCCAGTTCCTCGGCCGTGGGTTTGACGGGTTCGAGGGTTTCGGGCACGACCGGAACTTCCACCGCCGGCGGGGTGGGCGGTGCCGCATCCTCCTGCGCATGCACGGCGGCTGCCATGAGCAGCCACAGCATCGTCAGGCGCACGGCCGCACGGTGCGATCCGCTCATAGGTCTCCGACTGCGCAACGAACCGTTCGCCTGCCCATGGGAATATTCTCCTGCCCCGAGGGGCGCCCGCAGTATGCCGCGTCTTCCATGATTGCTCCTGAGGAGAATTCTGCGGATGGGCGTCGAGTTCCCGCAGGCCCGATGCGGACGATGCCTAATCGGTTGCGACGATTGATAATGCCCGTGGGCTCGTGTCTAGTGCCGCTTCTCTCCGGAAACGGACGACGATCATGACGCGTCACCTCTTCGAAGCCGAACACGAACAGTTCCGCGATTCCGCACGCCGCTTCTTCCAGAGCGAAATCGGGCCGAATGGCGCGCGCTGGCGCGATCAGGGGTTTGTCGATCGCGACGCGTTCCGCAAGGCCGGCGAGCAGGGCTACCTGCTCATGTGGGCCGATCCGGAATACGGCGGCGCCGGCGTGCGCGACTTCCGCTACGAACAGATCCTGATCGAGGAAAACACCAGGCATGGCGAAGGCGGCTTCTTCATGACGCTGCATTCGCGCCTCGTCGCACCGTACATCGGCGCCCTGGGCACGCCGGAACAGAAGGCGCGGCTGCTGCCGAAGTGCATCAGCGGCGAAACCATCCTCGGCATCGCCATGACCGAGCCCGGCGCCGGCAGCGACCTCGCCGGCATTCGCACGCGCGCGGAAGACCAGGGCGATCACTGGCTGCTGAACGGCTCGAAAACCTACATCTCCAATGGCCAGATCGGCGACGTGTTCATCGTCGTGGCGCGCACCGATCCCGAGAAACGCCACGGACTCGGCCTGTTCATCGTCGAGCGCGACATGGAAGGGTTCCGGCGCGGCCGCAACCTGAGGAAGATGGGCCTCAAGGCGCAGGACACCTCCGAGCTGTTCTTCGATGACGTGAAGGTGCCGAAGCACAACGTGCTCGGCGAACCCGGCAAGGGATTTCATTCCCTGACGCACTTTCTCGCCGAGGAACGCCTGATCACCGCCGCGGGCGCCATCTCGGTCGCACAGCACGCCTTCGACATCACGCTGCAGTTCGTGAAGGAACGCAAGGCGTTCGGCCAGCCGATCGGGACGTTCCAGCACTCGCGCTTCAGGCTCGCACAGATGCGCGCCGAGATCGATGCGCTGCAGGTGTATGTCGACCACTGCGTGCTGGAACACAACGCCGGCCGGCTGGACCCTGTCGCCGCGGCGAAGGTGAAACTGCTCACGACCGAACTGGAAGGCCGCGTCGTCGACGAATGCGTGCAACTGCACGGCGGCGCAGGCTACATGGAGGAGTATCCGATCTGCCGCATGTACACCGGCGCGCGCATCAGCCGCATCCTCGCCGGCAGCAATGAAATCATGCGCGAGATCATCGGCCGCTCGCTGGAACTCGATGATCGGAAGCTGACGAAGAGTTAGATTCTTCTGTAGGTCAGGCTTCAGCCTGACTCTCGAAGGCCGGCTGTGACCGAAGGAAATCCCGCGGGAAAGCCGGCCCCACAATTCACAGGACACGAATGCAAACATCGACCACCGACCCCGCCATCATCAGCGTCTGGCGCTGGCAGTGGCTCATCGCCCTGTTCATCGTCTTCCTGGTCGCCACGGCCACGCTGCTGCCGCGCAGCGGCAGCCTCTGGGCCAGCGCGCTGATCGTCCTCGGGCTCTCCGGCGTGCTGCTCGTCTGGCTCTGGCCGCCGACCTACTACCGTCATCTGCGCTATGGCGTCGACGCCACCGGCATCGTGATCGAACGCGGCGTTCTCTGGCGCTCGCACATCGCCCTGCCCCGCGCCCGCATCCAGCACACCGATGTATCGCAGGGTCCGCTGCAGCGCCGCTATGGCGTCGGCACGCTCAAGCTCTACACCGCCGGCAGCCGGCACACGATGATCGAACTGCCGGGCCTTGCGCATCCGGACGCCATCGCATTGCGCGATGCGCTGCTGGCGGAGAGCACGACCAGTGGCGTCTGAGACGGATTTCCAGCCCGAACTGCGCCTGCATCCGCTGTCGTGGCTGTTCGCACTCGCGACCTTCATCCGCCAGTTCATCGTGCCGGTGATCGCGTTCATGATCTTCGGTGCACGCAATGACGCGGAGCTGTGGGGCGCGCTGATTCTCGTGCCGCTGCTCGTCGGTGCGCTGTGGCAGCAATGGCTCTATCGCTACGGCTTCGGGCCGCGCGGCCTGGTGATCAAGGAAGGCCTGTTCTTCCGCAATCTGCGGCAGATCGAGTATCCGCGCATCGAGAACATCGACGTGAAGCGCGGCCTGCTGCACCGGCTGCTCGGTGTCGCGGAAGTCAGCATCGCCACCTCCACCGGCGGCAAGGCCGAAGCGACGATCCGCGTCCTGAGTCTCGAAGCGACGCAGGAGCTGCGCGACCAGGTCTTCAATCGCGGCCGGCCCGCGCCGACGCACGCCGCCCCGGCAGCGCAGGATGAAGTGTTGCTGCAACTGCCGCCCGCGGAGCTGATCCGCTACGGCCTGATCGACAACCGCGGCATGATCGTGGTGGCCGCACTGTTTGGTTTTCTGTATCAGGCGGGGACGTTCGAGATATCGCGCCAGAGCGCCGCGGTGTGGTTCGAGCAGTCGCAGTTGAGCCATCTCGCGGCGCTCGGCATCGCGATGCAGGCGGGCCTGGCGCTGGCGGGCCTCGTGACATTCGTCCTGACACTGCGACTGCTGTCGGTCGGCTTCGCGCTGGTCACGCTGTTCGATTTCACGCTGACGCGGCACGGACAGGATCTGCGCGTACGGCACGGCCTGCTCACCCGGCTCGCGCTGACGCTGCGCATCCCGCGCATTCAGTCCGTCCACCAGACGCAGTCGCTGCTGCATCGTCTGTTCGGCCGCGTCTCGCTGCGCGTCGATCTCGCCGGCGACAGCAGTTCCTCGCAGGACGGCAAGCAGCAGTCGCAGGTTCGCACGCGCTGGCTGGCGCCGATCTGCACGCCGATGCAGGCCAAGGCGCTGATGGCAGTCGCGTTGCCGGACGTCGATTTCGCGGGCGAGCCGAACTGGCAGCCGCTGGCGCCGCACGCGCGGCAGCGCCTGTTCCGCCAGAGCGTCTATTTCGCGACGTTCGTCGCCGCGGCGATCACGCTCGCACTGCATCTGCTGCCCGAAGCGCCGTTCGAGCCGGACGCGCGCTGGACCGTCGCCTTCCTCGCGGTGATGCTGTTGCTGGGCTGGTGGCGTGCCGATCTGTACGTGAAGCACACGCGCTGGGCGCTGACGCCCGACGCCGTGCTGTTCCGTTACGGCTGGCTGACCCGACGGCTGATCGTGACGCCGCGCAATCGCCTGCAGTCCGTGCAACTCACGGCCTCGCCCTTCGATCGTCGTCACCGCATGGCGAACGTGTCCGTGGATACGGCCGGCGGCAGTGCGATGAGCGATCGCATCGCCATCCGATTCCTGCCGCGCAGGATCGCGCGAGCGCTGGCGCTGCGGCTGTATCACTCGCATATCGACCGGGCAGGCCGGTGACGCAGGAATCGTCCCTCTTCCTGTGGGGCCGGCTTCCTGTGGGGCCGGCTTTAGCCGGCCATCTTCCTGTAGGCCTCAGCCTGACATCCGGACGGCCGGCTAAAGCCGGCCCCACAGGAAGATGAAGAAGACCCTTACTGCATCACCCGCACCGGCAGCGGCACATTGCACACATCGATGCGTCCCGCCGGCACCTTGTACCCGTCGTCGCGGCGATTGCGGCGGCGAAGGCGACGGACCGCAGAATCGAAAACATGAGGGTTGACCATTGCACTAGCAGAGCCCGATCTTCTGCGCAGTTCCGCCGCAACTCAATCACGACCTGTGATCTTCCATGTCGGGGCAGCAACGCGGGCCGTGCATGGCAGAGTTTGGCGCAGGGCATGCCACCCCTCTACGGGACTTGCTTCTCCCGCCTGAACCCCCGCATCGCCGCCGCGACCCGCACGCGCTTCCAGCGGAACGTGCCGCGCTTGTATTTCTTCAACCAGCCATCGGTCTCGTCGAGAAAGATGCTGGACTGCATCGCATCGCCGGCATCGCTGCCCGCCTGCTCCTGCTGCAGGGACTCGATCACCGAGCGGAAGTAGTAGTGATTGAACAGACGGTTGAACTCCGTGTAGTAGATGTCGGCGACGCGGCGATGGCCGCGGATGATGAGCATGTTCTCGTCGTTCTCGTTCTCCGACGCCGCGCTGAAATTCGCCGAGCCGGTGACGACGATGGGATCGTCGCTCAAGGGGTCGACCAGCAGGAACTTGCTGTGGATGAAGCTCACGTGCGTGTTGAGCCCGAGGCCGCGTGCGCTCGTTTCCTTCGCCCATTGATGCAGCGGCGTGCGCAGGAACGAGCCCCAGGCCATGTAGACGTTGTTGCTGCGATTGATCTCGATGAACGGCTGCGCACTGTTGGCCGCGGGCTGATCCTTCTTTTCCAGCAGCAGGAAGCTGATGTGGCTCTGGTCGCTGTTGTCCTTCAGCAGCTCCTTGAATTCGCGATTGACGCCGAAGGCGAGCGTCACGCACGCCTGCTGCCGCGCGGTGTCGAGCAGTTCGCCGTAGAGATTCATGGCCTTGTCGCCGCGTCGCGGACTCAGCACCGGTGTGATGCCGGCGACGATCTGCGCCTTGCTCCCGGGCACCGGCGTCAGCGTCTCGACGCGGGTCCGCAACGCCGCGTTCTTGCTGCGCACGGTTGCGGGATCGTCGCCTGACGCGCCGCCGGGATCGGTCTGCAGCAGATTCCAGTAGTCGCGAAAGATCTTCGCCACCGCCGCACTGCGCACCCAGTGTCCGACGTTGGCCTGGCCGTGAATGCCGCCGACCGACAGGTTCGTCGAGCCGGTCCACACGGCCGACGGCCGGGCGTCCTTGCCTTTGAGCAGCACCATGAACTTGTTGTGCTGGATGCTGGCCTTGCGGGCTTCGCGCAGCGTGACGGCGCTGCGCGGGATCTGCGCCTGTCGCAGCATGTCGAGATTGTCGTCGCGGGGAAAACTGTCGGCGTTCTGCTTGGCATCGAGGATCAGCCTCACGGTCACGCCGCGTGTCTGCGCCGCACGCAGTTCCAGCGCCATCGGCAGGTAGCGGAATTCATAGAAGCAGCCGAGCAGCGTGTCGCCCTTGCGGGCGCGGCGCACGAATTCGAGCAGGGCCTCGTCGAGATCGCGGCTCAGCCATTGCGCTGCTTCGACCTTCTTCTCTTCCGTGGGCTGCCGGTCGGGCGGCTTGTTGCCGAATTTTCTTTCGTAGGCCTGGCTGCTGGCGACGCCGCGATTGAAGAACACGTCGTGGCGTCCGCGCGTGAACAGCGGTTCCGTACGCACTTTGATGTGAATCGGTGCGGCGCTGCGATCGAGGCGGCGGGCCGTGCCTTTCAGCGGGTGAAAGAGGTATTCGTACGGCCGGTCCGGCTTGCCGGTGAAGTCGTCCCACACGAAGCTCTGCACCGGATGATTGAATGTGCTGACACTGAGCTGCGGTGCCGGCTGCGGGATCACCGACCGGAACACCTTGAAACCGGCCATGTAGTAGCGCTGCTTCTCGATGCGATCGATCCGCTCCACCGCGAAGCCGAGCAGTCCGCGGGTGCTGGCCTGCTGCGCGTCGATGGCGAAGGACACGGTGTTCACGCCGGTCACTGCGAACACCTGGTAACCGGCGGTCTTGCGCGACTTGAAACGCATGGCGTTGTGTCCTGATTCGAGTTGCACGAGCGTCCACCTGCACCGATGCTGCAGCCAGTGGCCGGAAGGGACGCCAACCTGACAATGCCGTCAGGAAATTTCCCCGACGGGCGGCGGGCCACGCAGAAATCCGCCGCAAGTTGAATCCCTCAATGCGTTGACCGTGGTGCACAATGGCGGTCGCGCGATCGACGGGAATCTGCAATGCCGAGACAGGTTTGTTACCGACTTCAATGCACTGCCTGGTCGGCCCTCGCGGCGGCCGTGCTGCTGACGACCGCGTGCAGCAAGCCGGCAGCGACCGGCCCCGGCAATCCGGGCGCGCCGGGCGTTTCCGCCACCGTCCCGGTGATTTCGGCACCTGTCGTCTCGCGGCCGCTCGGCACGCAGATCGAAGCCGTCGGCACGGCCCGCGCCAACGAATCCGTCGACGTCACTTCCAAGAGCTCCAACATCGTCACGGCCATCCGCTTCGAGGAAGGCGACTTCGTGCGACGCGGCGACGTGCTGGTCGAACTGGACAGCGCCGAGGCGCGCGCAACGCTGGCCGAAGCACAGGCCGCACTCGCCGACAGCGAGAGCCAGTTCAATCGCAGTCGCGAACTCTATGCGCAGCAGGCGCTGTCCGTATCGCAGCTCGATCAGATCGAAGCGACGCTGAAGGTCAACCGCGCCCGCGTGAACGCGGCCAGCGCGCGGCTTTCCGACACCGTCATCCGCGCCGGCTTCGACGGCCGCACGGGCTTTCGGCGCGTCAGCGTCGGCAGCCTGGTGAGTCCCGGCACGGTCATCACGACGCTGGACGACACCTCGACCATCAAGCTCGATTTCACGGTGCCGGAAACCTATTTCTATCTGCTGAAGAAAGGCCTGGCGGTGACCGCGAATTCCGCCGGCCTGCCCAACCGGCCATTCGAAGGCAAGGTGACCAACATCGATTCACGCATCGATCCGGTGACGCGATCGGTGACGGTGCGCGCCGACATCCCGAACCGCGACGGCGCGCTGCGACCCGGCATGTTCATGACCGTCGTGTTGCAGGGCGCGGTGGTGGCCACGCTGCTCGTGCCCGAGGCCGCGATCATTCCCGAGCAGGGACGCATGTACGTGTTCGTCGTCGATGGCGAAGTGGCGCATCGCCGCGAAGTGAAGATCGGACGGCGCCGCCCGGGTGAAGTCGAAATCGTCAGCGGCGTGAAGGAAGGCGAACGCGTCGTCGTCGACGGCACGCAGAACCTGCGCGACGGCACGGCCATACGCGAACAGGCGCAGGCGCCGTCGACAGTCAGCTCATGAAACTCTCCGAAACCTCCGTCCGCCGGCCCGTGCTGGCCATCGTGATCAGCCTGCTGCTGATCATCTTCGGCCTGGTCTCGCTCGATCGCCTGCCGGTACGCGAGTATCCGGACGTCGACCGGCCGGTCGTTTCCATCACGACCAACTACAGCGGCGCGTCGGCACAGGTGATCGAAACGAAGATCACGCAGGTGGTCGAGGATTCCATCGCCGGCATCGAAGGCATTCTCAAGATCGAGTCCGAGAGCGAGGACGAACGCTCGCAGGTGCGCATCGAGTTCGACATCAGTCGCGACATGGACGCCGCGGCCAACGACGTGCGCGACCGCGTCGCGCGCGTGCTCGGCAACCTGCCGGAGGAATCCGATCCGCCGGAAGTGATCAAGGCCGACGCCAGCGCCGAGGCCATCATGTTCCTCAACTTCAGCATGCCGGGCATGTCGATGCTCGAGGTCACCGACTACGCCGAGCGCAATCTGGTCGACCGGTTCTCGACCGTGCCCGGCGTGGCGCGCGTCAGCATCGGCGGCGGACGCCGTTACGCGATGCGCATCTGGGTCGACCGGCAGGCGCTCGCCGCGCGGCAGATGACGGTGACGGACATCGAAGACGCGCTGCGTCGCGAGAACATCGAACTGCCGGCGGGGCGGCTGGAATCGCAGACGCGCGAGTTCTCGCTGCGCACGCTGGTGGGTCTCGACACCGAGGACGACTTCCGCAATCTCGTCATCACGCGCGGTCAGGACGGTCATCTGATCCGTCTGGGCGAAGTCGCGACCGTGCAGCTCGGTGCGGAGAACGAACGCAGCGACATGCGCCTGAACGGCAAGGCCGGCGTTGGCATCGGTATCGAAGCGCAGTCGAAGGGCAACACGCTCGACATCGTGCGCGGCGTACGTGCCGAAGTGGAACGCATCCGGCAGACGCTGCCGGCCGGCGCGCTGCTCGCCGTTTCCATGGACAACGGCATCGCCATCGAAGCCGCCCTGCACGAAGTCGTGATCGCCATCGTCTTCGCGCTGATCTCGGTGCTCGCCGTGATCTATGCGTTCCTCGGCAATCTGCGCGCGACGCTGATTCCCGCGGTGACGATTCCGGTGTCGATCATCGCCTCGTTCGTGGTGATGTACGCGTTCGGCTATTCGGTGAACGTGCTGACGCTGCTGGGGCTCGTGCTCGCCATCGGCCTGGTCGTGGACGATGCCATCGTGGTGCTCGAGAACGTGCACCGTCGCACCGAACTCGGCGAAGCGCCGCTGGTCGCCGCGGTGCGCGGCAGTCACGAAATCGGCTTCGCCGTCATCGCCACGACGCTGACGCTGGCCGCCGTGTTCGTGCCCATCTCCTTCCTGCCCGGCGATCTCGGCCGCCTGTTCCGCGAGTTCGGTTTCACGCTGGCCGCATCGGTGCTGTTCTCGGCGCTGGTCGCACTGACGCTGACGCCGATGCTCGCGTCCAAGCTGCCGGCGGATGCCTTGCAGCGCGGGCGCGTCTCGCATGCGATCGACCGTTTCTTCCAGCGGCTGTCGGGCCTGTACGACCGGTATCTGCGTTCGCTGATCGCCCGCCCGTGGCTGGTGGTGGCCGCCGTCGCCGTGCTGTCGGTGTTCGGTGCGCTGACGTTCCGTTCGATTCCTTCGGAATTCGCGCCGGTCGCCGACGTGGGCCGCGCCTACATCACGATCGAAGGTCCGGAGGGCGCGAGCTTCCAGTACATGGACGACTACGCGCGCCAGCTCGAACAGATCGTCTTCCGGGAAATGGAAAAGTACGGCGACATCGAGCGCGTCATGATGCGCGTGCCGAATGCCTTCGGCGGCGGTTCCACCGGCGACGTCAACTCGGCGCGCGCCATCGTCATGCTCAAGAACTGGAGCGAACGCAAGCGTTCGGCGAGCGAGATCACGCAGTCGCTGATGGTCGAAGCACAGAAGCTGCCCGGCGTACGCGCCTCGGCGGGACAGCCCGGCAGCCTCGGCCGTCGCGGCTTCGGCCAGCCGGTGGAAGCGGTGATCGGCGGTCCCGACTACGAAACGCTGTCGGCCTGGCAGGCCAAGCTCCTGCCGCTCGCGCAGGCCAACCCGGGCCTGCGGAACGTCGACACCAGCTACAAGGAACGCAAGCCGCAGATCCGCGTGTCGGTGGACCGTGATCGCGCCGCCGATCTCGGCGTCTCGCTGGAGACGGTCGGCCGCACGCTCGAAACCGTGCTCGGCTCGCGTGTCGTCACGCGTTACATCGATCGCGGTCGCGAGTACGACGTGATGCTGCAGGCCAGCGAAGACGCGCGCCAGACGGTCACCGATCTCACGAACATCCGCGTCCGTTCGAGCCGCACCGGCGAACTGATCCCGCTGTCGAACGTCGTGAAACTCGAGGAAGTCTCCGGCGCCGTCGAACTCGCGCGCTTCAATCGCCTGCGCGCGATAGAAATCCGCGCCAGCCTCGCGCCGGGCTACGAGATCGGCGAGGCGGTGAAATGGTTCCAGGACACGGTCGCGAAGGAACTGCCGCCCGAAGCCACGCTCATGTGGGACGGCGAGACCGGCGAATTCACCCGCAGCGGCCAGCAGCTGTTTTTCACGTTCTTCTTCGCGCTCGCCATCGTGTATCTGGTGCTCGCGGCGCAGTTCGAGAGTTTCGTGCATCCGACCATCATCATGATCACGGTGCCGCTCGCGCTCATCGGCGCGGTGTTCGGCCTCAAGCTCTACGGCATGACCATCAACATCTTCAGCCAGATCGCGGTGATCCTGCTGATCGGCATCGCGGCGAAGAACGGCGTACTGATCGTCGAATTCGCCAACCAGCTGCGCGACCGCGGCGTCGAATTCACCGAAGCCGTCGTACAGGCCGCCGTCACGCGCCTGCGTCCGGTGCTGATGACGAGCCTGTGTACGGCCTTCGGCGCCGTGCCCTTCCTGCTGGCCACCGGCGCCGGCGCCGAACAGCGTCGCCCGATCGGCATCGTGGTGTTCTACGGCACACTCGTTTCCGTGTTCCTGACGCTGCTCGCCGTACCGGCGATCTATTCGATCTTCGCGCGCAAGACGCAGTCGCCGCAGCATGTGAGCCGGATGGTGGACCGGATGCTGGGCAGCAACGAAAGCACCCCGGACACCGTACGCGAATCGACGAAGTGATCGCTACGCCGAGGCATCGGCTTCTGCCCTGGCGGCAGCGCGAATGTCGATGACGAAGATCTCCGGCTGCCCTTCCGGGCTCGCCATCGGCACGATGTCGAGTTCGTACCGGCCGGGCGACAACGTTCGCGAGTCGAGATACAGCGTGACCCAGCCATCGGGCGCAGCCTCGATGAGGCTCTCGGCCACGCTACCTGCCCGCGATGTCGCATCTGCGGGTCGACGCAGCCGCAGCCGGTAAGGCGCCTGCGGCTGTGCCTCGGCAGACAACACACGCAGTTCGATCGCACCCGGCGTCGCCGGCAACGCGATGACGGCATCGGCGCGGGCCGATCGCATTCGCAGCAGCGAGTGCGAGGATGCGATCGGCAGTGTCTTTCCATGCCCGGCTGTCAGCGCCGCTACGTCCGCCGCAATGGACGGCGGACGATCGCCCACCGGGAAGTTCAGGCCCAGACCGATCGCCAGCAGCGCCATCGCGGCTGCGAGGCCGAATGCGGTGACGGCGGATCGTCGCTGGCCTGGCATCGCATGTTCCAGGTCGCCCCGCCGACGCAGTTGCCGCAGTCCCGCCTTCAGCCGCGCCGTCGCTTCGAGTTCGCGCAGCACCGCCGGATCTTCGATCAGCCGCGCCTCGAAAGCGGCCTGCTCGGCGCCGGCAAGCTGGCCGGCGAGGTAGCGGTTCGCCAGTGTCGGATCGTCCATTCGCAAACGGGCAACTGACATGGCGCGTCCCCTGCTAGGGAATGAAGGAGAACAGGTCGGCACGCGTCAGGCCGTGCGTTTCGAGCAGATCCTTCAGCCGCTGTCGCGCGCGGTGCAGCACGGAAGCAAACTGCGCAGGCGTCAGGCCCAGTTCGCGACAGATGACGTCCCTGTCTTCCTCGTCGAGATAGAAGCGCATCAGGATGCGGCGATCGCGCTCCGACGGCAGGCTGCGGATGATCCTGATCACCTGATCGAGGATACGGCTGTCGTCATCGAACCCGTCGTCGTCTTCGTCGACCAGCGTCTCGAACACTCTGGCGTCGGCGCGGCGTTCGGGGCGTTCGGCGATGGAGCGACGATGGTTGCGCAGGTGATTCATTGCGACCTGGAACACATAGCCGCAGATCTCTTCGGGCCGGTCGATCTGACCGTCGCGATATTTCTCCAGCGCGGTGCAGATCGCGTCGTTGAGCAGGTCCGCGGCGACCTGCGGATCGCCCGTGCGGCGGAAGATCAGCGCACGCAGGCCGACATAGTCGCGGCCAATGAGCGCCTCGATATCGCGCCGATCCACAGAAGTGGCGGCGCCGCGCGTCCGCTCATGGCGAGGCGGCGCATCCTGCGACGGCAGATCGGCCTCGAGCAACGTACCCGTTGCATCGAGGCCGGCTGGCTTGGCGAAGAGAAAGCTGCGCACGAGAATGGCCTGTGGATGTGAAGCGCACTACTTTCTCTGTCGTCGCCCGGGACTTCATGCCACGCCCCGAAGGGAAATCGATCTCAGCCCAGGCGCCGGGTCGACTTGCCGCGGTGCATTGCGGTGAGGATGCCGTTGTCGACCTGCTTCACCGCGGCGGCGACTGCTGCATTCGCGCACTGCCTGCGCTGCTGTTTGATCTGCAGCAGCGCTGTCCCGCGAGGCGAACCGCACATATTGCGCGCGGCCGCACGAATACGATCGTAGAGCTGCCGGGCGCCCGCCTCGCTCGACAGGTCGAGATCGCGGTAGCTCACGGTGATGCTCCTGCTTGCTGCCACGTCATCGGCAGCAGCCACGGAAGCGACGCAGGAAACTGCCGCGAGCAGTGCAACCCGCAGCGAATGTTTGAGGGAAAGCGATCGGGCGTTCATGAAGATGTCCTCCGGTGGATGTCGTCAGATCGTCAGGATTGCAGGGTCGCCACCTGGGATCTGTAGCCGGAAGGATGTTCATTGCAGGGACGAAAGTGAGGTTCCCTCCCCGCCTGAAGCGGGATGAGCACGGCGATCCGCCTTCTGCTGTGGGTCGGGCTGTGGGTCAGGCTGTAGGTCAGGCTGTAGGTCAGGCTTTAGCCTGACTCCTTATTAAAAGGCCGGCTGAAGCCGGCCCCACAGCAGAGTGCAAAGCCCGAGGCTCAGTACCCGACAGCGCGCCCCGAATCGTTGCGACCGTCGCTCGCGCCGAGTCGCAGGCCGGTTTCCAGATCGATCTGGATGCATTCGCCATCGCCGCCGAGCCCGAAGGACACCGCGTGGCCGCGCTGCTCGAGCAGACGGATGGTGTCGGGCGAGAAACGGTTGCGTTCCATGATGATGCGATCGGGCACCCACTGATGATGGAAGCGCGGCGCGTTCACGGCCTGCTGGATGTCGAGGCCGAAGTCGGCGACGCCGATGAGGATGTTCGCGACAGTGGTGATGATGGTCGGGCCGCCCGGCGAACCGAGCACCAGCCACAGCTTGCCGTCCTTGAGCACGATCGTCGGCGTCATCGCCGAGAGCGGACGCTTGTTCGGGCCGACGGCGTTCTCCTCGCTCTGCAACAGGCCGAACATGTTCGGCGCGCCGGGCTTCGAGGAAAAATCGTCCATTTCATTGTTGAGCAGGAAGCCGAGCGGGCCCGCGGTGACTTTCGAGCCGTAGCCGCCGTTCAGCGTGGTGGTCACGGCGACCGCATTGCCGTCCTTGTCGACCACCGAGTAGTGCGTGGTCTGCGTCGGCTCCTTGCCGGCTCCCTTGACGGGTTTGTCGTTCGCGTACTGTTCGAGTTTCTTCGAGACTCTCGGCCGCTCCAGTCGCGACGACACGCTGGCGCGCTGCGGGTCGATCGATTTGCGCCACTCGACCGCATACGGTTTGTCGGCCAGCTCCAGCACCGGCAGATCGCTGAACTCCGGATCGCCGAGATACTGCGCGCGATCGTAGAAAGCGCGGCGATACGACTCGGAAATGAGATGGATGGATTCGGCCGAACCGAAGCCGGCCCTGGCGATGTCGAAACCTTCGAGAATGTTCAGCGTCTCGATCAACGCGATTCCGCCCGACGACGGCGGCGGCGCGCTGATGACTTCGAGACCGCGATACGTGCCGCGCACCGGCGTGCGTTCCTTGACGTCGTAGTTCCTGAGATCGTCGACCGTGATCAAGCCGCCGCCGCGTTGCATGAACTCGGCGAGTTCGCGCGCCATCCTGCCGGTGTAGAAATCGTCCGGCGCCGCGACGATGCGTTCCAGCGTGCGCGCGAGGTCCGGCTGTCTGAACACGTCGCCCTGCTTCCAGCCCTTGCCGCCGTTCTGGAAGATGCGCTTCGAATCGGCGAACTGCGCCAGCCCTGCATCGTTCGACATCTGACGCGCATCCGACCAGTCGAGTACATAGCCTTCACGCGCCAGACGGATGGCCGGCGCCATCACCTGCTTGAGGGTGAGCTTGCCGTAGTGCGCCTGGGCATGGACGAGCCCCTTCACCGAACCCGGCACGCCGACCGCGAGATAGCCGAGCCGGCTGAGCGAGGGAACCACGTTGCCGTCCTTGTCCTGGTACATCGTCGCGGTCGCCTTGCCCGGCGCCTTCTCGCGGAAGTCGATGAACTTCGTCTGGCCGTCCTGCGTGCGGATCAGCATGAAGCCGCCGCCGCCGATATTGCCGGCCGACGGGTGCACCACTGCGAGCGCAAATCCCGTTGCCACGGCGGCGTCGATCGCATTGCCGCCCGCCTTCATCATGTCGACGCCGGCCTGCGAAGCGAGCACGTGCACGCTGGCCACCATGCCGTTCTCGGCACGCTCGGGCTGCATGCCCGCGGCGACACTGACGGTGGTCGCGACCAGGGCGACGAGCAGGAAGACGAATCGACTGCGATGCTTCATGAGATACCTGCCGGAAACGGGCTGCGAAAGGCGCAGTTCGCCACAGGGCAGCGCGGAATGCCAGCGGCGATTGACTGGATGCCGCGACCGGCGGGGAAACCCTGAAGCCCGTTCCGCCGGGCGTCCAGCCGGTTGCGACGCGAGTGCGCACGCTCGCATATCATGCGGGCCTCATGACCCCGCAGCGCTGGCAACAAATCAAGCTACTGTTCGATGCTGCGCTGGCACTGCCATCCGCAGAACGCGCGGCCTGGCTGCACGCCGAATGCGGTGCGGACATCGAGCTGCGCGAAGACGTCGAATCGCTGCTGCGCATGCACGACGATCCCGACGATTCGCCCGGTGACAGTTCGGTATCGATTGCGCCGCAGATCCGCATCGGCTCACGCATCGGCGCGTATCGTCTGATTGAACCGCTCGGCCGCGGCGGCATGGGCGAGGTCTACCGCGCGGAGCGCGCCGACGACCAGTACCACGCGCAGGTCGCGATCAAGCTCGTGCGCACCGATCACGACCCGGCACAGGTCGCATGGCGTTTCCGCTCCGAACGCCAGATCCTCGCCTCGCTCGAACATCGCAACATCGCGCGGCTCATCGACGGCGGCACGACCGTCGACGGCGTGCCCTACCTGGTCATGGAACTGATCGAGGGCGAGCCCATCGATCGCTACTGCGACACGCACCAGCTCGGCGTCAACGATCGGTTGCGCCTGTTCCTGCAGGTGTGCGCCGCCGTCAGCTTCGCGCACCAGCGGCTGGTGGTGCATCGCGATCTCAAGCCCGGCAACATCCTGGTCACGGCCGACGGCTCGGTGAAGCTGCTGGACTTCGGCATCGCCAAGCTGCTCGAGCGTGCGCCCGACGAGTCGCCGCGCGACCAGACGGCAACGCAGTGGCGCGTCATGACGATCGAATACGCGAGTCCCGAACAGGTGCGCGGCGGCGTCATCACGACCGTCAGTGACGTGTATTCGCTCGGCGTGGTGCTGTACCGGCTGCTCACCGGTCAGAGCCCGTATCGCAGCGCCACCGACACCATCGAGCGCATGGCCGAGATCATCGGCGATTCGGTACCGACCCGGCCGAGCGTCGCCGTGGGCGAAGACGCGGATCGCGCCACCACGGAACGCAACGACGAACAGTCGCTCGGCATGCGGCGCGTGCAGCGCCGGCTGCAGGGCGATCTCGACAACGTGCTGCTGATGGCCTTGCGCAAGGAACCGCAGCGTCGCTATGCCAGCGTCGATCAGCTCGCGGCCGATCTGCGCAGCTATCTGGAAGGCCGGCCGGTGCTGGCCCGCGGCGATGCCCTGAGCTATCGCGCGACCAAGTTCGTTGCCCGCCACCGGTACGCGGTCGCGGCCGGCGTGCTCGGCACCCTCGCACTGATCGCCGGCATCGTCACCACGACCTGGCAGGCGCGCATCGCGGCCGAACAGTCGCGCATCGCCCGTGAAGAAGCCGGCAAGCAGCGCGCCGTGCAGTCCTTCCTCACCGCGCTGTTCGACAGGAACACGCGCATGCAGCCGGACGCGGCCAAGGCACGCAGCATGCCCGTGCAGGAACTGCTGGTGGCCGCCGGCGATCGCGTGCTGCAGGAATTCTCGGACACGCCGGCCGTCCACATCGAAGTCATGAACACCGTGGCGCGACTGCTGCTCGACATCGACGAATTCGATCGGGCAGGAACGCTGTGGGGCGAATCCGCGCGCATCGCCCGGGAACACCGGCTCACCGATCAGGATTCGTACGTCGAAGCGCTGATCGGCACGGCAACGGCAGCGCGATTGCTCGGACGCGGCGCGGAAGCCATTGCAGCGCGCGATGAGGGGATCGCGCTGCTCGATGCGCGCGGCGATCGCGATTCGCTGCTGCGCGCAAGAGCGCTGTCGACCACCGTCGCCCAGCTCGCCACCGATCCGCAACGCGAGATCGAGCTGGTGCGTTCGGCCGTCGAACTGTTCGCACGACGCTATCCCACGCAGCCCGCCTACTTCGCCGCGGTGTACACGCTCGGACATCTGCAACGCACGCAGGGCGACATGCGTGGCGCCGTCGAACGCTTCAGCGAAGCGACCCGTATCTTCGAGCAGACCGGTTCGCGCGATTTCACCAACCTCGGCGCGAGCTATGCCTGGGGCGCGTTCTGCCGCATGCAGCTGGGTCAGGTGGATGAAGCGCTGGCCGACTATGAAAAGGGCATCGCGCTGCTGCGTCGTCACGCCGGCGGGAATTCCATCTTCACGCGCGTGCAGCTCGGACTCTATGCCGAGGCGCTGCAGCAGTCCGGTCAGCTGGCTTTGGCTCGCGAACAGTTCGACGCCGTGCTCACGCCGACGCTGCTCGCGAAACCGACGCCGGCGGAGTTCGACACGGCGGTCTACCGCGCGAGCGGCCAGCTTGCCGAAGGCCGGCCGCGCGAGGCGTTGGCGACGCTCGATCTGTTCGAACACAACTGGCTGGAGTTCGGCAAACGCTTCGTACCGAACGGCGTCGAGTGGCTGGCGACGCGCGCACAGGCACACGCATTGCTCGGACAGAAAGATGCTGCGATGGACGACCTGGCGCTCGTCGCGCAATTGCCGCCGTTCTACGGCAGCTCTGCGCAACACACCTATCCTTACGTTGCTGCAGCCATCGAAGTGGCGCTCGCTGCGAACGACACGGCGGCGGCAGAGCAGGCACGGGCGTTACAGGCTGCGACGCAACCGCCCGCCGACTTCGACGTGTCCTACCTGCAGTTCGCGACGGCGATCGCGTGGCTGGAACTGCGACGCGAAGACGCTGCCGCTGCACTGGCGCAAGCCGACGCCGGTCTTGCGCATCTGAACGAACATGCAGGCACGGAACACTTTCCGTTCCTGCGTGCGGGATTGCTGCACGTTCGCGGCGCCGCGCTGCTGGCGTTGCAGCGGCGCACGGAAGCAGCGACCGATCTGCAAGCTGCCATCGCGCTGATGACACGGCTGCATTCGCCGGAAAGCCCGATGCTGCGGCGAGCGCGCTCGTTGCTGTCGTCTGCAAAAACCGGCTGAAGCCCCTCTTGTCTCTTCAATCCTGTGGGGCCGGCTTCAGCCGGCCGAGAACAGTCAGGCCGCGACCGAAGGGAATCCCACGGGAAAGCCCGATCCACAGAAAGAATGCTCAACGCAGCTGACTGTCCTTGCTGCCGCGCCGGTTGTAGCCGCTGAAAGCCGCGGCTTCCTGATCCTCGGCTTCCTGACACGCGACGCACAGGCGCACGCCGGGAACCGCTTTCTGGCGCGCTTCGGGAATCTCCGCACCACACTCGGCGCAGTGCGCCAGGCTGGGCCCGGTCGCCAGGCGCGACTTCGCACGCTCGATGCCGTCCTTCACGGTGGCATCGATCTGATCCTGCACTGCGCCATCGCCCGCCCAACCCGTCGCCATTGCTGCTCCGCCACTTTCTCGATGTGCCGATCATGGCGGCGCGGGAAATGTTTGCAAGTCGGAGATACGACCGCGCACTGGCTCGACCATTCAGCAGGTCGTCACGGATGGATTTTTCCTGCCTTGAGAGCATTTCGGCGAACCGGGGTTGCTACTTCGCTGTTACCGGCCAGGTCTTTTTCGTTTCCTTCACACCCGCCTTGAGGATTTTCTCCAGCACGGCAATTTCCACATCCGCGAGCTTGTTGATGTACAGGCATTGCTTGAGCCCTCCCCTGTGCTTGCCGAGCTTCTTCAACAGATCCGCCTTGCCTGGAAAATCGAAGACGTAGATCACCAGATTTGCCTTTCGCGGACTGAAGCCGACCACGCAAATTGAGCCGTATGTAGTTCGCCAGTCGCAAATCCCTAAGGAGCATAGGATGACTTCTTCAGAAGTTCGCCAGCTTCCATTGCGGTCCACTGATTTACGCTGAGACTGGGGTGTTTATCCAGAAAAGCCTGCACGACCTTGAAGCCGATCGCATAGCCAGCCCACTTCGCGACACCTTCTCCGCCGAACATCAGGCTCTGCATTTTTTCTGGAGAAGTGGAGTCCAGATTCCGTCGAAGAACCTCCCAAGCCGCTTGCTCCTGTTGCTGCGTCAATGCGCTCGTCCAGGGAGCAATTTTCTGCGGGTATATCAGATGGGCAAAGGAATCGGCGCGACCTTCGAAGACGAGGTAGTCGGCCATGTCTTCGATGGGATTTTGTTTTCCGTGAAGCGCCGTCCATACGCTGTGGTGGTACTCGTGAGCAGAGGCATACTCCACCCAATCCAGCCAGTCGCCTTCCGGAAGGATCGTGAGCCAGATCTTGCCCGCGCCGGCCGTAAAGCCGCCGACACCGTGCATGTCCCGCAGATAAGTCCAGGTCGAGTCGGCCGCCAGAATGCAGGCGGTCGTAGCAGCCCCAGGAAGCAGCGATCCTGACTTTTCCAAGGCCGATCGCACGAGCGACTGGACTGATGAAGCCTGAAGAGCTGAAGTCGCTTTGAGCAAGGATTCGATATCCGTGTAAGCCCTGGCCAATGGCGGAGCAAAGTCGATGTACTCCCCTCCTTCTGCACAGCGACTCCAATAGGGATTGATCACAAGCTCGCGCCACAGTGCTCGACGATCGGCCATTGGATTTTCTGCCGCGGCCTCTGCGTACTTCGCCATGCCGTCGTAGATCGTGACGATCGCGAACTTCGGGGACTCTTCGGCAGCATGGGCCAAGCCGCCGATCGAGAACGTAATGATGAGAAGGAGTAGACGTGTCATTTGTCAGCCGCTCTTCCTATTTCCGCATCCACTCCAGAATCTCAGCAGCATGCGAGACTCTCTCCGATGCCAAGCCGTCGGCCACTCCCGCGCGATCAGCCGAACTTCTGTTCTGGCTCAACTTCCACTTGCCTGTGATAGCGCCGATCGGGATTTCGAAGCCCACGATTGCCTCCAGCATCCGCGTCACGTATTCCTCCGGCGCATCCGCCACATGCCACGGATTCTGCCGTCCATGTTCGTGAGCATGCGTCGTCCTTTCCAGGAGTTCCCGCAGCCAGTTCTGATCATGCTGCCATTCGATGCTGCCTCGAACGTGGACGATTATGTAGTTCCACGTTGGCACAACCTTTCCATGCTCCTTCTTCGCGGGGTACCAGCCTGGTGACACGTAGTGATTCGGGCCTTGAAAGATGACGAGCACTGGCGCTCCATCATTGAGCTTTCTCCAGATTGGATTTGCCCGCGCTACATGTCCTTGCAGCACACCATCGGAACCGCGGGAGGTATCGAGCACCACAGGTACGTGGAATGCATCGATACCATCCGTCGTCGTCGCCACGATACTCGAAAACGCGTGTTCGCGAATGAAGGTGTGCAAGACCTCTGGCCGTGTCTCCGTGAATTGCGATGGTGTGTACATCTCGTTCTCTTGGCAGCTAGTGCCGTGGGTAAGCCGCGAACAAAGTTGGAACCAGCCGGTTGTTGGCCCACATGCGCCCATCACCAATACAGGTTACAAGCTGATCCAACTGCCTGCGTTCAACGTAGAACCCATTCTCCAGCTTCCGCACGGGACAGAAAGAACCGCACCAACGGATGATTGCGATGCTCTCGGACAAGCTCACAGAAACGTTCTCCGTGACCTTCCGGCGCCGCAAGGACGATGGCGAGCGGGATTCGATAGTTGACGAATTTCTGCATCATCTCTCCGGCAATACCGGTGCGCAGATCAAAAAATTCGGGACCCAAGCTGGATTCGTACAGAACCAGACCCCCGTGCTCCAGACCGCACGCCACAACGTCAGAAATGTCCGCGAATGAACGAACATTGATATGGTCGGCTAATGCAGGCCCGGCCACTTGCCGTGTCATCGGATGATTCCTCTCTTTCGAGTCGGATCAGGAGCGCTCATGGATTATCTTCTTCGTTGTTCCATGAAGCTCGGCAATGCTGGCATTCCGTGCGAAAGATCAGTTCAGGCCAAGTCATGAGCCCGAGGAACCCGACCTTGGCGAAACTATGCTGACATCGAGGACATGGGGATCGGAAGAACTGATATCCGCCCCACAGCCAGGTCGTCAGAACAACCAAGACAAGAGAGAACGCTATCCCGTCTTTGATCCGGGATGATACTGGCAGAAGATCAATCAAGAAGGGAATGAACAGCAGCAACCCGGTCGCTGCAATCACCGACCTTCGAGCATTCCGCTTTCGGCGAAGGCTCTTGATGGTTATCTCTTGCATACCGCCAACGCTAGCGGTGAGCCGCGAACAAAGTGCATCGCACTTTGAATCGGGCGACCAACGGGCGCGGACTCCATGGCTTTACTGGACCACATGCCATCTCGCCGTTGCTGTGAACTCAAACAGTTCATTCCTCGCGACCATTTCATGTTCAAAGATGATCTCGACAGTGCATCCGAGCTCAACCACCTCTGAGCTCAACGCAGCTACGGTCAGACGGAGCACATCGCAAGGGTTGTGCGCATTGCCGATATAGATGCTGGCCTCTGAGTCCGGATAGTTTCGATGACAGAGATTGAGGCCATGAATTTCCCTCGGGTTGACCACCCCGAGCGCGTACCAGTCAAACACAAACGACGCATCTATCGGCTGCAACTCCCACTCTAGGCCGGAATCAAATGGTTTGAGCGGAACGGCGATCCGGTGGAACAAGGTGCGCGTCAAACCAACGCTCGGGTTCTCGAACCAATAGGTTTCCATCTTCCCCTCAAGCGGCTGAGTCTTGCGGGCGAGGTCGATGTTTCGAGCCAGGTATGCCTTCATGGTTTCGCTGTTCACGACCTAATGCCGCTACTGTGGCGCGGAAAAACCGCGGAACATCGCTGACTGCTCACGCTGGCGCGTCTTCACGCAGCAATTTGTTGGAAGGCATTCTCATGCAGCTGCCTCAGCCCACAGCAACGGCGGCGGCAGCGGTGTAGCCGAAAATTCGAGATGGATTACGCGTCGAGGCGTCGTCGAAGTTGCTTTGCGGGAAGCGTGCAGGATGAGCGGGCGGAACAATAGTGCGTCACCGGCCTGAACAACGCACAAATGCTTGCCGTTCTGCTCCGCCGTGCGTGCAGCCTCGCTAGCTCGCAGACGACCGAAGCGATGCGAGCCGGGCGAAACCCACAATGCTCCATTCGTGTCATCTGCAGGGTCAAGGTGCAGCCGTACGGTGAGCATCTGCTCTAGAACGTGCACCGGAGGTTGGACGTGCAGGATTCCTTCTTTGACAGACCATGATGAGTAGCCTTCGATCTCGCCTTGACCTGTAACCGCGATGGCCAGGTCCTGATGCCATGCCACCTGCCAGTTGGCATCCGCGCTCTTGTTGAAGAGGATCGACCGCACCAGCTTCGGTTCAGAACCAAGCTCGGACGCGACGAGCGAACGCACAGCCGCTGATGCAGCCAGCCTTGCGACACTTGGCACTTTGGCGACAAGCCCGCGAACACCGGCCGGCGATTCCACCAGACACCGTTCAATGTCCCGAATGAGTTCCTGCCGGGATTCCTCGTCCAGGATTCCCTTCACGATTGAGAATCCATTACGTTCGATGTCTATCGAGGGCATGACGTGTTCGTTCTCAATGCTTCCAACGCCGCGCGCAAGTCGCCGGCAAAGGCGCCCCGCATCTGCGAGTCGGAACCAGCGGTTTGTCAGGCAGTGAATGCATGGATGTACACCACTGCCGCCAGCGCGCCAACTACTCCGCCAAATGCTGCTGCACCGACAGGCGACTGACGCGGCCCAACCAAGCGACAACCGACTCCAACGATGGCCGAGATTCCCGCCAGAATGTGACGACAGCCTTTCATGTAACGCGATGCTGCGGCCGTGCCGCGATCACCGGCGCCTCGCCGGTGTGAGCCGGAACCAGCCGCCTGTCAGCTGAGCAGTACAACGGGCAATGCTCCAACCAACAT
>NZ_DAINNK010000060.1:0-34465 GCF_036735925.1 Povalibacter sp. | reverse complement strand
TGTTCTCCAGCACATATAGCCGGTACATGATCTGGTCCATGTCGGCGTTGTCCGGCAAGCGGGTAATGGCGTCCAGAGCTTCCTGTTTAGGGGTAGTAGCAACACTCATGAGGCGTCTCCGGTGGCAGGTGTTCGAGTTTACACCCGCCCGCCGATGATGCAGGAAGCGCCCGCCGGCTACCCCACAACACCTCGGTGCCCGGCACCGTGCGTTCAGAAGCGCCAGGTACCAACGCACGGCACCAAAGCACAACGTGCTCGAGCTTTGCGGCTTATTCGCAACCTGGAATCGCCGCCGCTGGAGTCCTCAGCCGACTCCCGGTACAACAGCGCCATCTGAAATCATCGGCGTGGCGCCTGATTTCGACATCGACACTCGCAGAGAGACTTGGCCGCAAATACTCTACGTCGACCCGTCTCGTTGTATGTGCTGAGCGTTCGATTGAATGGTTCGAAAATTCCGGAGGTCTGACGGCCATTGACGCTGCCTGGTTTCAGACAATGCATACGCGCATTCATAGGCGTTTCTTGAGCCAAAGACTGCAAGACATCCATGCACAGATCGTACTGCAGGGAACGATGATGACGCTCGGGGCAGGTCTCGCCAGCGTGATTGCCGCGTTGGGATTGTTCGGCCTTTGGGCCGGAAAGGTCTCGCGGCCTCTTCGGGCATCGCGCGCATCAGCGCAACCAGAGCAGCGCGCCGAGCGGATGGTGCGCTCGCGCGACGCTGATGATGAATGCGTACACGATGATGGCGGCGAATCCCCAGGCAAGACGCGTTGCGCGCGTGCGCCCGCGCTTGAGCGCGAAGGTGCCGAGCACGATGTACACGACCAGCAGCAGGACTTTCACGGTCAGCCAGCCGTGGACGAACGGATACTGATGCAGGATCGTCGCGAGCATCAGGGCCGCGGTCAGCAGCACCGTGTCGATCGTGTAACTCAGGTAGCGCGCCGGCGCGGCCATTGGCCAGCGCGCACCCAGGTTGATCGAGAGCCAGCGCAGCACGAACAGGCCGCCGCTCAGCAGGACGGCAGCGATGTGGACGTGACGGATCTGCGGATAGAACTCGATCATCGGAAGGCGATCCTCTTGGTCTTGTTGTGGGGCCGGCTTCAGCCGGCCTCCGTCTGCAGGTCAGACTTCAGCCTGACTTCTCAGGCCGGCTGAAGCCGGCCCCACAGGCAGAGAGAGTCAACCTTCTCTGCCATCCGCCCGCGGCGTCAAGTAGATCCACGTCGAACGCAGCACCCACGGCAGGAACGCGATGATCCACTCGACCGCCGCCAGCGCATGCCAGGCCAGCGAATCGGGCACGATCTCCGCGACGACACGCGACACCGCAATGAGCTGCACCAGCACGAACGCAAACGCGGCCACGCGTCCCAGCACCAGTGGCCGCCCCGAGTGTCCCTGCGTCACGCGTGTGACCATCGCCACCAGCAGGCTGCTGAAGTATCCGATGAACAGCGCATGCGCCGGGCCGCGACCGAGTTCGAACGCGCCGGTCGTCGCGAACCACAGGCTCTGCGCCGAGTAGAGCGCGAAGGCAATCGGCAGCCAGGCGAAGCCGACGAACAGAACGCGCAGCAGTCCCGGCATCGATGCGCCGCGCGGCCACCATCGCACCAGCAGCCAGCCGGTGAGGATCGTCATCGGCACATCGGCGATCCATAGCCAGCCATACGCGTGGCGCAGTTCGAACCAGACGTGCAGCAATGCCAGCGGCCAGAACGTGGCGAGCGCCCACATCGGGCGCTGCGGCTGATAGCCGGCAATCACGCCGCTGGCGAAGAACGCGATCATGCGATGACACACGGTGAAGAAGATCGGCAGCAGCACGGCGATGCTGCCGACCTTGACGGCGAGAAACAGCAGCTTCGCATCGGAACTCTGCAGGAACCCCAGCCAGGCGACGAGGCCGAGCAGTCCGAAACCCAGCGCGGCCAGGCAGCTCACGGCGTGCCAGGTGCGGCCGCGGTCCTGATACACGAGCCGCGCCAGCAGGAACGTGCCGATGCTCCAGCCGAGCAGCGTCAGTATCGCGCCGGCTTTCAACAACGGCAGACCGGCGAACAGGCCGACGAGGGTGAGCAGTTGTCCGCCGAACATGCCGATGCCTACCGGGATGTAGCGCGAACGATCGAGCGCCGGCAGATTCATCCAGCGCGGAAACACGGTCAGCAGAAAGCCGAACATGAACGAGGGCAGCACCTGGTACTGCATCAGCATGGCGTGCAGCCAGCCCGCGGGCACCGCCGGTTGAGCGAGCCCGAACAGATGCCAGCGGGTGTCGAGCAGCCAGAGCGTCCACCATGTCATCGCGAGCAGGACGTTGGTCGCGCCGATGAAGAACATCAGGCGATGCGGGGCTGCAGCGAGCAGACGCAGCGCGGCGGCGGGCGGGTTGAGTATGAGAGGAGGGGTAGGCATGAGAATCTGTTTCCTTTCTTACTGTAGGTCAGGCTTCAGCCTGACTCCTCGGAGGCCGGCTGAAGCCGGCCCCACAGTCAGTCAGAGGGCCATTTTCTCACTGCTTCGCAGTCTCCACTGCCGCCGGCACTGTCGCCTCGTGCTTCGGCGCGATCCACAGTCGCAGCACGAACCACGCGAGCGAGAGCGCACCGACGCTGAAGATCGTGTCGCCGGGCACGCGCATCCACACCAGCAGCTGGATGATCGGCCGCTGCATGAGATCGGCGGAGCGCGCATACCAGTAGCCCTGATCGATCGCGGCGGTGAGCTGGATGATGCCGATCGGCAGCAGCGTGAACAGCGCCATCATGCCCAGGCCGATATTGAAGGCCCAGAAGCTCGTCTTCAGCAGCTTCTCGTTCCACACCGCGTTCGGCTTCAGACCGCGCAGGCAGAAGAGCATGAGCGCGATGCCGAGGAATCCGTACACACCGAAGAGCGCGGTATGGCCGTGCAGCGGCGTGAGGTTCAGACCCTGCATGTAGTAGAGCGGCAGCGGCGGATTGATCAGGAAGCCGAACAGGCCGGCACCGACCAGGTTCCAGAAGGCCACGGCCGTGAAGAACAGGATCGGCCAGCGATAGCGCTGCATCCATGGCGTGGCCGAGCCCAGTTTGTAGGTCTGGTAGGCCTCGAAGCCGATGAAGGCGAGCGGCACCACTTCCAGTGCGGAGAAGCTTGCGCCGAGCGCGATCACCGCCGTCGGCGTACCCGTGAAGTACAGGTGATGCAGCGTGCCGAGCACGCCGCCCGCCATGAATACGATGGTTGCGAACAGCACGGCAGTCGTTGCCGAACTCACGCGCAGCAGACCGAGCCGCGTGAACAGGAAGGCGATCACGGCGGTGGCGAACACTTCGAAGAAGCCTTCGACCCACAGATGCACCACCCACCAGCGCCAGTATTCGACCATCGACAGGTGGGTCTTCTCGCCCCACATGAGGCCGGCGCCGTAGAACAGGCCGATGCACACCGTCGACAGGAACAGCAGCACGATGATCGACTTCGATTCACCTCCTTTCCTGATCGCCGGCCACAGCGCGCGGCCGACGAGCGTCAGCCACACGCCGAGTCCGACGAACAGGAAGGCCTGCCAGAAGCGGCCGAGATCGACGTATTCCCAGCCCTGGTGACCGAACCAGAAATTCCTGTCGAGCCCGAGCTTCTGCATCACCGCCAGCCACTGGCCCGTGAAGGCGCCGACGACGATGACGATCAGACACACGAACAGGAAATTGACGCCGAAGCGCTGGAACTTCGGCTCATGACCCGAGATTGCCGGCGCGATGTACAGGCCCATGCCGAGCCACGCCGTTGCGATCCACAGCACCGCGAGCTGCGTATGCCAGGTGCGCGTCAGCGAGTAGGGCAGGATATTGGAGAGAGCGAAGCCATAGGCTTCCTGGCCTTCGACCTGGTAATGCGCCGTCGTCGCGCCGAGCAGGATCTGCACCAGGAACAGTGCGATCACCAGCCAGAAGTACTTGCCGACGGCGCGCATCGAAGGAGTGATGCGCACCAGCGCGAGCGGATCGCTGCTGGGCAGCGACACCGGCGCTTCGTCCTTGTGACGCGCATGATGCCAGCCGAGCAGCGCGATGCCGGCGATCAGGAACAGCACGCTGAACACCGTCCACATGAACAGGTGCGACGGCGGCGTGTTGCCGACGAGTTCGTCGTGCGGCCAGTTGTTGGTGTAGCTGATGTCCTTGCCCGGACGGTTCGTGACCGCCGACCAGGCAGACCACCAGATGAAGGCCGTCAGGGCCTCACGATGCTCGGCCGTATCGACCGTATCGTTCTTCATCGCGTAGGCCTTGCGCAGATCGAGCAGCGCCGGATCGTTGCCGAACAGCGCCGTGTAGTGAGCGGCAACCTGTTTCATGGCCGTGGCACGATCGTTCGACACCGTGACGGTGCCATGGCTGTCGTCATACGTGTTGGCGCGGATCCGCGGCCGCAGCTGCGTTGCGTAGGCGGCCTGCGTTTCGGGCGACAGATCCGCGTAGGCGCGCGAAGTTTCGCGTTGCGCCACGAGGTCGAGCCAGGCCGTCGCTTCGCGATGCAGCCAGTCGGCGCTCCAGTCAGGCGCGACGTACGCGCCGTGGCCCCAGATCGACCCGAGCTGCTGACCGCCGATCGATTGCCACACCTGCCGGCCTTTCTCGATGTCGGCGCGCGTGTAGATCGTTGCGCCGTTTTCGCTGACCACGGCCTCGGGAATGGGCGGCATGACCCGATGGATTTCGCCTCCCACCCACAGCAGGACTCCGAAGGACACGGTCAGCAGCAAGGCCAGACCGATCCATAACCGACGACTCGAATTCATGATGATGCATCTCCCTGGAAGGTAGGCAGATGCTGCGACCGGCGGGGAGGCCGGCGCCCTGATCCAGATCAGGCGGGATGCTCGTCCGTCATTCCCGCAACACGTTGCGGGCCAGGGTCTCGAGCTTTTCCCGCTGCAGCAGCTCGATGTCGCGCCGGTCGACCCGCAGCAGGCCGTCGTCCTGGAAGCGCCGGAACACGCGGCTGACGGTTTCGGAAGCGAGTCGCAGATAGTTAGCGATGTCGGTGCGGGTCATTGCCACCGTGAAGCGATGCGCGGAGAAACCGCGCGCGGCATAGCGTCGGGACAGCGAGATGAGGAACGCCGCCATGCGTTCGTCGGCCGTGAAATTGCCTGCCAGCAGCGCCGCCTTGTTGATGTCCTCGCTCAGCAGCGTGAACAGGCGCTGTTGCAAACCGGGCATGCGCGTGGCGAGCGCGGCGATGTTGGGAAAGGCGAACTTGCACAGCTGCACGGATTCCAGCGCGACCGCGTTGCACGGATATTTCGCGTGCGAGATCGCACTGAGGCCGATCACTTCGCCGGGCAGGAAGAATCCCTGCACCTGTTCGCGCCCCTCGTCATCCGTCACGTACGTCTTCACCGTACCCGCCCGAACGGCGGCGATGACGTTGAAGGCATCGCCCTCGCGAAAAATGTGATCGCCTTCATGAAAGGGGCCGACGTGCTCGACCAGCACGTGCAGGTCGCGCAGATGCGTCTTGTCGAAGCCGCTCGCCAGGCACGCGGACGAGAAGGCGCAGGTGGTGCAGAAGTGGAATTCATCGCCGTCGTCGGCGATGGGTGATTTACGCGCTGGATTGCGGGTCGGGGCGCCGGTCATCGCGCCCCCGGGTACGTCAGATGGCGCGCGAGTAGCGGGGTGCGGCGCCGGGCAGCGCCTGGTTGAGGTAGCGATCGAAACACATGGCGATGATACGCAGCAGCAAACGGCCGCGACAAGTCGCGGTGATGGCGCGGTCGGCGATGACGACGAGGCCTTCGTTCTCGAGCGGCGCGAGCTGCTGCAAGTCGTCTGCGAAGTACAGGTCGAACTCGATCTGATGACGGCGCTCGATGGCGGCGATGTCGATCCGGCCGAGGCACATCAGTTGCTGGATCACGTCCGCGCGCACCACGTCGTCGAAATCCAGATGCCGTCCGCGCCACAGCGGCAGGCGACCGGCATCGAGCGCGAGTTCCCAGCCCGTCAGGTCGCGCGCGTTCTGGCTGAAGCTGTCGCCGATGTGACTGATGGCGCTCACGCCCAGGCCGACGAGATCGCAGTCGGCGTGCGTGGTGTAGCCCATGAAGTTCCGCTGCAGCGTACCCTCGGCCTGCGCGCGGGCGAGCGGATCTTCGGGCAGCGCGAAGTGATCCATGCCGATGTACTCGTAGCCGGCGGCGCCGAGCTTGTCGACCGCCATCTGCAGCAGTGCGAGTTTCGTTTCTGCCGAGGGCAATGCCGCGGCCTCGATGTGCCGCTGCGCTTTGAACATCTCGGGCAGGTGCGCATAGCTGTATACGGCCAGCCTGTCGGGTCGCGCTGCCAGTACGGTATCGAGCGTGCGACCGAATCCCACCAGCGTCTGCTTCGGCAGGCCGTAGATCAGGTCGACATTGATGGAGCGGAAGCCGTGGCGGCGGCAGTCGTCGATGACGGCGAGCGTCTGTTCCACGCTCTGGATGCGGTTCACCGCGCGCTGCACTTCGGGATCGAAGTCCTGCACGCCGAGGCTCGCGCGATTGAAGCCGAGTCGTGCGTATGCAGCGATGTCGCCGGCTTCGATGAACCGTGGATCGAGTTCGATGGAAAAGTCGCGATCATCGCGGGCGCTGACATGGAAGTGGTGCCGGATGCTTTCGATGAGTTCCTGCATTTCAGGCGGCCGCAGGAAGTTCGGCGTGCCGCCGCCCAGGTGCAGCTGGATGACTTCGCGGTCGCGATCGAACAGCGCGCCGGCGAGCGCGATTTCCCGCACCAGCCGTTCCACGTACGTGCGGCCTTTCGACACGTCGCGCGTGATGATGCGGTTGCAGCCGCAGTAGAAACACGGGCTGAAGCAGTACGGAATGTGCAGGTACAGCGACAGCAGGCGCGGGATCGGCTCGGCATTGCTGTGCCGGACGTACTCGCGCAGCATGGTTTCGTTGAACGAGGGGACGAACTGCGGCGCCGTGGGATACGACGTGTACCGCGGGCCGGGCCGGTCGTACTTGCGCAGCAGATCGGCGTCGAATTCGAAATGAGTAGTCATGGGAGGAGTCTGGGCTGGCAGCCGGCGGTGCGCCCTGATCTAGGTCAGGTGGTCGGTGGATGTCTGCCCGGCGACTTTTCTCCGGCCTGCGGCGTTGACACATCTATAGAACCGCCGCCGCGACCGCGACCTACACTACCGCCGCGCTGTCGGAAGGAACGATATGAAGCGGTTCAGGCATGCGATTCTGTTCGCGGTGATGCTCGGCGGCCCGGCGGCCTGGGCCGGTCCCACGCTGCGTACGCCGGAGGGTCACTCCAATCTCGAAGGCAACTGGACCAATGCATCGCTGACTTCATTGCAGCGCGCGGCGCGCTACAAAAGCCTGGTCCTGGCGCCGGAAGAAGTCGAGGAAGCGACCAACACCCACCCGCAGGTCGTGCGGCAGCGGAACGACGACGAGCAGGGTGAGGGCACGAAGTTCGACGGCTCAGATCTGCAACGCGGCCGCGGCTACAACGCGTTCTGGATCGATCCGGGCATGACGTTCAGTGTCGTGAAGGGGCAGCACCGCACCGCGTGGATCATCGATCCGGCAGACGGCCAGATTCCCTACAAGGAAACGGTGCGACGCGGGACGGGCAGCACGAACTTCGACGGCCCCGAAGGCCGGCCGCTGGGCGAACGCTGCATCATCAACAGCGGCAATGCCGGTCCGCCGATGACGAACTATCTTTACAACAACAATTACGAGATCGCCCAGACGCGCGACGTCGTGCTGATCCGCGCCGAGATGAACAACTATGCGCGGATCATTCGCATCGGTGGTCGGCACATCGATCCGCGCATCGGTGTGCTGCACGGGGATTCGATCGGGCATTGGGAAGGCAGCACGCTGGCGGTCGAGACGACCAACTTCCATCCGCTGCACATGAAATCGATGATCGGCCTGTCATCGCAGGCGATCGTGCGCGAGCGCTTCACGCGGGTGTCGCCGCAGCAGATTCTTTATGAATACACGGTCGAGGATCCGGTCAACTACCGGCAGCCGTGGCGGGGCGAGATGTCGCTGGAGGCGACGTCGGATCGTGTTTATGAGTACGCGTGTCACGAGGGCAACTACGCGATGCCTGGAGTGCTGGCGGGGGCGCGGGAAGAAGAGAAGCGGGGCGGATCGCCGCGTTCGGAGTAGCCGTCTTCGTTCCTTCTTCTGTAGGTCAGGCTTCAGCCTGACTCCTCAGAGGCCGGCTGAAGCCGGCCCCACAGGGAGGAAGAAGACGTCAGGTCGCCGGCGTTGCGACGAACTGTTCCAGGTGAAAGTCGGTATCACCAAAGGTGATGTCGATACCCGTGAGCCGCTTGAAATGATGGCTGACCATCAGTTCGTCCGTCATGCCCATGCCGCCGTGCAACTGGATCGCCTGCTGACCGACGAAGCGCCCGGCCTGGCCGATGATCACCTTCGCTGCGGACAATGAGCGCTTGCGCTCATTGGCATCCGGATCGGTGCACTTGATCGCCGCCAGGTAGCTCATCGACAGCGCCTGTTCGCTTTGCAGGAACATGTCGGCCATGCGGTGCTGCAGGACCTGGAACTTCGCGATCGGCTGGCCGAACTGCTTGCGCGACTTGGTGTATTCGAGCGTTGCCGCATTCACCGCCTTCATGATGCCGACGGCTTCGGCGCACAGCGCGCTGAGCGTGACTTCGTACGCGCCTTCGATGGCCGCAAAGGCCTTGCCGGCGGCACCGATGAGATTTCCCTTGACGCCTTTGAGTTCGATGTCCGCCGCGGTCTGGCCGTCGATCGTGCGATAGCGCGTCACGGTAATTCCGGCCGACTTGGGATCGACCCGGAAAACCGACATGCCGTCGGTATCGCCAGCCTTGCCGCTGGTGCGTGCCGTGACGAGCAGTTCGTCGGCCGCGCCGCCGTGGGCAATGACGGCCTTGTGACCATCGATGACGTAACCGTCGCCGCTCTTTTCGGCACGCGTCGCCAGGTGGGCGATCTCGCCGCGCGTGTGCGGTTCCTGATGCGCGACGATCACGATGCGTTCGCCCGAGGCGATGCCGGGGAACAGGTCGGCCGCGGCTTTCTCATCGCCGAGTCGCGACAGCAGCGCTGGCGTAAATACGGCGGCACTCAGGAAAGGTTCGACCACGAGGCCTTCGCCCAGCGCATTCATCACCAGCATCGTGTCGACCGGGCCTGCATTCAGGCCGCCGTGCGCTTCGGGCACATTGAGTGCCGTGAGTCCGAGGCCGGCCAGCTCGTTCCACACATCGCGGCTCCAGCCTTCCTGCGACTTGAGAATCTCGCGACGAGCTTCGAAGGAATAGCTTTCGCGCACAAAGCGCCGCACGGTGTCGGCGAGCAGTTGCTGTTCTTCGCTGAAATTGAAATCCATGATGTTCTCTTGCGTCGAAAGGTCCGGGCTTACAGGCCGAGGATCATCTGGGAAATGATGTTGCGCTGGATCTCGTTGGAGCCGCCGTAGATCGAGGTCTTGCGCATGTTGCAGTAGCTTGCCGCGAGCGGCGCGGCGTACTCGGGGCCGGCGACCGACTTCAGGTCGCCTTCCTCGCTCGACTCGCGATGGAAGGGCAGGGCATACGGCCCGACCGCGTACATCATCAGTTCGGTGAGCGTCTGCTGGATCTCGGTGCCCTTGATCTTCAGCACCGAGGCTTCGGGGCCGGGCGCCCGCTTCTCGGCTTCCGCCGACAGCGCGCGCAGGTTGGTGATTTCGAGCGCCATCAGGTCGATTTCGACCTGCGCGATGCGCGCCGCGAACAGCGGATCGTCGATCAGCGGCTTGCCGTTCTTGGTTTCCTGGCGAGCGATGTCCTTGAGGCGACCGAGCTCACGCTTCGATGCGCCGACGCCGGCGATGTTCGTGCGTTCGTGACCGAGCAGGAATTTCGCGTAGGTCCAGCCCTTGTTCTCTTCGCCGATGCGGTTCTCGACCGGCACCTTCACGTTCTCGAACCACACTTCGTTCACTTCGTGCGCGCCGTCCATCGTGATGATGGGGCGCACCGTGATGCCGGGCGTCTTCATGTCGATGAGCAGGAAGGAGATGCCCATCTGCTGCTTCGGTGCATTCGGATCGGTGCGCACCAGACAGAAGATCCAGTCGGCGTGCTGGCCGAGCGTGTTCCAGGTCTTCTGGCCGTTGACGATGTAGTGATCGCCCTGGCGTTCGGCGCGTGTCTTGAGCGAGGCGAGGTCGGAGCCGGCGCCCGGCTCGGAATAACCCTGGCACCACCAGTCTTCGCCGCTGACGATGCGCGGCAGGAATGTCTGCTGCTGCGCCGGATTGCCGAAGGCCATGATCACCGGCGCGACCATCTTCAGGCCGAACGGAATGGTGCGCGGTGCACCGGCCGCGGCGGCTTCCTCGTCGTAGATATGAAGCTGGACCGGGCTCCAGCCCGTGCCGCCGAACTGCTTGGGCCAGCTCGGCGCACCCCAGCCCTTCTTGTGCAGGATCTTCTGCCAGCGGGTGTAGTCGGCGGCGCGAATCGCCAGCCCGCTGCGGATCTTCGCCGCGATGTCCGCGGGAAGCTGATCGCGCAGGAAGGACCGTACCTCATCTCGGAAAGCGAGTTCTTCAGCGGTGAAATTCAGGTCCATGGACGTGCTCGGTAAGTAGGAATTAGTTCGCTATGCAGAATATTAATTTCCCTGGCGGGCGGGCATCATAGGGAGCGACGCGTCCTGCCGCAACCGGGCCGAACATTCGAAAATTTGTGTCTTCGCGGAAGTGACCCCAAGAGTCAGAGCGAATCGCATTACATAACTCCGATGTTGTCGTTCGTTGACACGCGAAGGCCTTGGTTGCGCAGAGCAAGTTGTGATAGCGTCCCTCGCGGAATCTAAGCCCGCAGCGTGGAATCCATGCCGAATGTTCTAAAACGCTGCCGGGACTACAAAAATTTCCTGTTTCAGGCGCATCCGGGGGGTCGAGGGAGAATGTCCCGAAAACACTTTGAATTCTGGCCGCGGCACCTGCCACGCAACATCACGGTGCCGGCGACCAACCTGTTCTACAACGCCGACGTTTCCGCCGCACGCTTTCCCGACAAGCCGTTCCTGAACTTCTACGGGACCGAGCTGACGTTCGGCGAATTCCGCGACCAGGCCGAGCGGCTGGCGGGCTTCCTCGAACACCAATGCGACGTGAAGAAGGGCGACCGCGTGCTGCTGGTCATGCAGAACAGCCCGCAATTCATCCTCGCCTACTACGCGATCATCCGCGCCAACGCCATCGTCGTGCCGGTCAGCCCGATGAGCGTGACCGCCGAACTCGAACACTATCTGCACGACAGCGGCGCGCGCGTCGCGCTGGTCGCGCAGGAAATCCATTCGCAGGTGAAGCCGCTGCTCGGCAAGCTGCTGGATCACGTGGTCGTCGCGGCATATGCGGACTACGTGACGCAGCCGACCGACCTGCGCGTGCCCGAGGCCGTCGCGGCGCCGCGCGAAAAAATCCAGGATCCGGGCGTGACGCTGTGGTCCGATGCGCTGGCGCAGAAGCTGCAACCCGGTCCGCTGACGACCGGTCCCGATGATCTCTGCGTCATTCCGTACAGCTCCGGCACGACCGGCCGGCCGAAGGGCTGCATGCTCTCGCACGCCAACGTGATGCACACGCTGGTCGTGAATCGCATCTGGTTCGGCGCGACGCAGGACAGCACGCAGCTCGTCGTGCTGCCGTTCTTCCACGTGACCAGCATGCAGGGCGGCATGAACGGGCCGCTGTTCCAGGGCAGCACCATCATCCTGATGAGCCGCTGGGATCGCGAAACCGCGGCGGAACTCATCCAGCGCTACCAGCCGATGTCGTGGACCGCCATCTCGACGATGGTGATCGACTTCCTCGCGAACCCGCGCATCAGTGAATACGACCTGTCGTCGCTGATCCAGGTCTCCGGCGGCGGCGCCGCGATGCCGGCGGCGGTGGGCGAGCGCCTGCAGCAGATCGTCGGTTCGCCGTATGTCGAAGGCTACGGACTGACGGAGACCATCGCGCCGACGCACATCAATCCGCCCGACCGGCCGAAGCGGCAGTGCCTCGGCGTGCCGGTCTTCAATACCGATTCGCGCATCATCGATCCGGAGACGCTGCAGGAGCTGCCGCCCGACAAGGTCGGCGAGATCGTCACGAACGGTCCGCAGGTGTTCCAGGGCTACTGGCGCAACGAGCAGGCGACGCGCGATGCCTTCATCGACATCGACGGCAGGAAATTCTTCCGCACGGGCGATCTCGGCTACGTCGACGACGAAGGCTATTTCTTCCTGGTCGATCGTCTCAAACGCATGATCAATGCGGCGGGCTTCAAGGTCTGGCCGGCGGAAATCGAAGCGCAGATGTACCAGCATCCGGCCATCCAGGAAGCCTGCGTGATCGCGGCGAAGGACGCGCATCGCGGCGAAACGGTGAAGGCCGTGGTCGTGCTGCGCGCAACGCATCGCGGTGCAGTGAGCGAGAACGACATCATCGAATGGACGCGCCAGAACATGGCGACCTACAAGCATCCCCGCATCGTCGAATTCGTGGATTCCTTGCCGAAGTCGGCCACCGGCAAGGTGCAGTGGCGGGTGCTGCAGGATGCGGAAATGGCGCGGGCCTGAGCGCAAAGAATTCAACGGACCCACAATTCAATTCAAGGCGGACACCCTATGGCCACACGAGCATCGGACATGACCAAGCTGGCACAGACTGGCGGACCCTCCGTCGCGCCGCGCCCGCATGTCGGCAAACAGGATCGACACTTCGTCACGGCGCTGTCGCGCGGACTGGACGTGCTGTCGTGCTTCCGCAGCGGCAGCCGCCTGCTGGGCAACCAGGACATTTCAGAGCGCTGCCGGCTGCCGAAGTCGACGGTCTCGCGGCTGACGTACACGCTCACGAAGCTGGGCTACCTGCACTACGTGAAGGAGTCCGGGAAATATCGCCTCGGAACCGCGACGCTCGCGCTCGGCAGCGCCGTGCTGGGACGCTTCGAAGTGCGCGACCTGGCGCGTCCGCTGATGCAGGAACTCGCGGACAGCACCGGCACGACGGTGTCGCTCGGTGCACGTCAGCGCCTGAGCATGGTGTACGTCGAAGTCTGCAAGGGCAATGCGGTGCTGTCGCTCAACGGTGAAGTCGGCATGCGGCTGCCGCTCGCGACGTCGGCGATCGGTCGCGCCTATCTCACCGTGTGTTCGGACACCGAGCGCGCCGACCTGATGGAGCAGATCCGCGAACTCGATCATCTCGCCTGGCCGAACATCCGCCAGGGCATCGAGAAGGCGCTGTCGATGTATGCCGAGTCGGGCGTCTGCGGCTCGTTCGGCGACTGGCAGCCGGACGTGAACGGCATTGCCTGCGGCTTCCGTCCGGGCAACGGTCTGCCGCCGATGGCCATCAACTGCGGCGCGCCGGCGTTCAAGGTGTCGGAGGAGTACCTGATGTCGGAAGTGCGACCGCGCCTGATCGACATCGTGCGCCGGATCGAAGAGGGCCTGGGTCAGGCTCGCTGATCCTGCCGGTTGTTCGCTTCACGACGGCGTGCATCGACGCGATGCACGCCGTTTTTGTTCGGGCCGTAAATGAATGACATCGGGCGCTGATTCAATCGCCGCGATGTGATCCATTCACCATATTGCGTGTTCGCATGATTCTCATGTGCAGCACGGTTCAGCTACACTACGCGCCCTTTTGAACGCCCTGATCCCACCCGCCTCGGTTTGATTTCTCCTAGTCGAAACAGGAACTTGCGAGCGCAATGAGCGACTCTAAGAGCGACTCTGGGCGAGCGAAGCTCGACCCTTCGCCCCGGAACACCCTTCTGGGGGCGGAAAACGCCCCGTACATCGAATCCCTCTACGAAGACTATCTGGCGGATCCTGCCTCGGTAGGCGCGAAATGGCGCGACTACTTCGGCGGTCTCGCGGCCACGGGCGACACGGCCCATGGTCCGATCCGCGACGCGCTCGCATTGCGTGCCCGTGAACAGCGGCCGGTCGCTGCGACGGCGGCCAGCTCCGCGAGCCCGGATGCCTCCGTCAAACAGGCTGCCGTCGCGCGCCTCGTGCAGGTTTATTCCAATCGCGGCCATCTGCTGGCGGACATCGATCCGCTGGGCCTGATGCAGCGCCCGGTGCCCGAAGTGCTCGAGCTTGGCCACTTCGGCCTGACGAACGCCGATCTCGACACCGAGTTCTACACGGGCAGCCGCACCGACGCGATTCCCAAGCGCATGAAGCTGCGCGACATCGTCGCCCAGCTTCGCTACATCTATTGCGGCCCGATCGGCGCCGAATTCGCGCATGTGTCGAATTCCGCCGAGCGTCTGTGGCTGCAGGATCGTTTCCAGGCCGGCCGCATCAAGAGCCGGCTCAGCGTGGAAGAACGCAAGACGCTGCTGCAGCAGCTCACCGCGGCGGAAGGGCTGGAACTCTATTTCGCCACCAAGTACCCGGCGCAGAAGCGCTTCTCGCTGGAAGGCGGCGAAGCGCTGATTCCGCTGCTCGACGATCTGATCCAGCGGGGCGGCCAGAACGGCGTCGAGGAAATCATCATCGGCATGGCGCACCGCGGCCGCCTCAACGTGCTCGTCAACGTCGTGGGCAAGTCGCCGCAGGTGATGTTCTCCGAGTTCGAGGGTGTCTACGACACCAATCACATGCAGGGCTCGGGCGACGTGAAGTACCACAAGGGCTTCTCGACCGACATCCGCACGCCCGCCGGCAATGTGCACGTGGCGCTGGCCTTCAATCCCTCGCATCTCGAAGTGGTCAACCCGGTGGTCGAAGGCTCCGTGCGTTCGCGCCAGGAACGCCGCAGCGATGCCAAGGGCGACAAGGTCGTGCCGATCCTGATTCACGGCGATGCCGCGTTCGCGGGGCAGGGCGTGGTGATGGAAACGCTGCAGCTGTCGCAGGCCCGCGGCTACTACACCGGCGGCACGGTGCACGTGATCATCAACAACCAGGTCGGTTTCACCATCTCCGATCCGCGCGATGCGCGTTCGACGCTGTACTGCTCGGATGTCGCGAAGATCATCGAGGCGCCGATCTTCCACGTGAACGGCGACGATCCCGAAGCGGTGCTGTTCGTCACGCGCCTCGCACTCGACTACCGCATGACGTTCCACAAGGACGTCGTCATCGACCTGGTCTGCTATCGCCGTCGCGGCCACAACGAAGCCGATGAACCGGCCGCAACCCAGCCGGTGATGTACCAGCAGATCCGTCAGCAGGCGACGACGCGTCAGCGCTACGCCGAAAAGCTGACGGCGGACGATGTCATCAAGATGGCCGATGCCGATGCCATGGTCGAGGACTATCGCCGCACGCTCGACGAGGGCAAGTCCACCGTCAAGCAGGCGCTCGGCATGATCGGCAACAAGCACACGGTGGACTGGAGCAAGTACCAGCACGCGAACTGGAGCGAGTCGGTGCCGACGGGCGTGCGCATCGAAAAGCTGCGCGAACTGGGCGAGAAGCTCACGTCGTTCCCCTCCAACTTCACGCTGCATCGCCAGGTGGCGAACATCGTGCAGAGCCGCGAAAAAATGGCCGCGGGCCAGATGCCGCTCGACTGGGGTTACGCCGAGACGCTCGCCTACGCGACGCTGCTGACCGAAGGTTATGAAATCCGCCTGTCCGGCCAGGACAGCGGCCGCGGCACGTTCTTCCATCGTCATGCCGTCTGGCACGACCAGTCGAAGGGCGAGTCCTATATTCCGCTGCAGCACCTCGCGGCCGGCCAGCCCAGCTTCACGGTCATCGACTCGCTGCTCTCGGAAGAAGCCGTGATGGGTTTCGAGTACGGCTTCTCCACCACCGAGCCGAACTGCCTGACGATCTGGGAAGGCCAGTTCGGCGACTTCTCGAACGGCGCGCAGGTCATCATCGACCAGTTCATCAGTTCCGGCGAAGCGAAGTGGGGCCGCCTGTGCGGACTCACGCTGTTCCTGCCGCACGGCTACGAAGGCCAGGGTCCGGAACATTCGTCGGCGCGTCTCGAACGCTTCCTGCAGTTGTGTGCCGAACAGAACATGCAGGTCGTGGTGCCGTCGACGCCCGCGCAGATGTTCCACATGCTGCGCCGGCAGATGCTGCAGCCGTTCCGCAAGCCGCTCATCGTCATGACGCCGAAGAGCCTGCTGCGCCACAAGCTGTCGGTGTCCTCGCTCGACGATCTCACCCGCGGCAGCTTCCGCAACGTCATCGACGAAGTCGACGATGTGCAGGCCTCGAAGATCACGCGCGTCGTGTTCTGCTCGGGCAAGGTGTACTTCGATCTGCTCGACTCGCGTCGTTCCGACGGCGTGCACAACGTCGCGCTGGTGCGCATCGAGCAGCTTTATCCGTTCCCCGCCGAGGAATACGCAGCCATCCTGCGCAAGTACTCCGCGGCGCGCGAGATCGTGTGGTGCCAGGAAGAGCCGCAGAACCAGGGCGCCTGGTATCAGATCCGGCATCGCCTGCAGGAACCACTCTCGGCAGATCATCAGTTGCTGTACGCGGGTCGAGCACCGGCAGCGGCGCCGGCGACCGGCATCTTCAAGATGCACGTCGAGCAGCAGCAGGGCCTCGTGGACGCAGCGCTGCGTTCGACCAGTACCGAAGAATCACTGCGGCAGACCACTCGTCTGAAGGCCGCCGCCAACAGGAAGAACTAGTTCAATGAGCATCGAAGTCAAAGTCCCGCAACTACCCGAGTCGGTTACCGACGCGACGCTGATGACCTGGCACAAGAAGCCGGGCGACACCGTCGGCCGCGACGAAAACCTCGTGGACCTGGAAACCGACAAGGTCGTGCTGGAAGTGCCGTCGCCCTCGGCAGGCGTGCTGAAAGAGATCAAGGTCGAGAACGGCACCACGGTGACTGCGGGACAGGTGCTGGCGATTCTCGAAGCCGCGGATGGCACCGTTGCCGTGAAAGCGGCGCCCGCTGAGCCGAAGGCCGAAGCCGCTGCGCCGAAGGCGGCCGCTGCTGCCGGCGGCAAGCTCGCCCCTGCGGCCAAGCGCATGGTCGAAGAAAACAAGCTCGATGCATCGCAGATCGCGGGCAGCGGGCGCGACGGCCGCGTCAGCAAGGGCGACGTGATCCAGCATCTGGAGAAGAGCAAGGCGGCGCCGGCTGCAAAGGCCGCTCCCGCTGTCGCATTGCCCGCGGCGGCAGGTTCGCGCAACGAACAGCGCGTGCCGATGACCCGTCTGCGGGCGCGCATTGCCGAGCGTCTGCTGCAGGCGCAGTCGACCGCCGCGATGCTCACGACCTTCAACGAGGTCGATCTCACCGAAGTGAACGCGATCCGCGCGCGCTACAAGGACAAGTTCGAGAAGACGCACGGCGTGAAGCTCGGCTTCTCGTCGTTCTTCATCAAGGCCGCGATCGAGGCGCTGCGCAAGTTCCCGGCGGTCAATGCTTCCATCGACGGCAACGACATCATCTATCACGAGTTCTACGACATCGGCGTGGCGGTCTCGACCGAACGCGGCCTGATGGTGCCTGTGATCCGCAATGCCGAATCGCTGAGCTACGCCGACGTCGAGAAGGCCGTGGGCGGTTATGCCGCCAAGGCGCGCGAAGGCTCGATCACGCTCGAAGAACTGACCGGCGGCACGTTCACCATCACCAACGGCGGTGTCTTCGGCTCGCTCATGTCGACGCCGATCCTGAATCCGCCGCAGGTCGCCATCCTCGGCATGCACAAGGTCCAGGAGCGCCCGATGGTCATCAACGGCGAGATCAAGATCCGCCCGATGATGTACCTGGCGCTGACCTACGATCACCGCATCGTCGACGGCAAGGACTCGGTGCAGTTCCTGGTCGCGATCAAGGAAGCGCTGGAGGATCCGGCGCGGCTGCTGCTGCAGCTGTGAGAGAGGGCGGCTGGCGGCTGGCTACTGGCGACTGGCCAGAAGCCAGCACGTAGCAGTCACTGTTTTTCCATTTTCTGGCCAGCAGCCAGTAGCCTTATCGGAGCTCCCCCATGTCCCAGTACGATGTCATCGTCATCGGCGGCGGCCCCGCCGGTTATCCGGCCGCCATCCGGGCTGCGCAGAACAAGCTCAAGGTCGCCTGCATCGACGAATGGCAGAACAAGGACGGCAGCTATGCCTTCGGCGGTACGTGTCTGAACGCGGGCTGCATTCCTTCGAAGGCGCTGCTGGAATCCTCGGAGCTGTATCACCGCACCCAGCATGAGTTTGCGGTTCATGGCATCAAGGTCGGCAGCGTAGAAGTCGACGTGCCGACCATGCAGAAGCGTCGCGCGACCATCGTGAAGCAGTCGACCGCCGGCATCAGCTCGCTCTTCAAGGCGGCCGGTGTCACGCCGCTGCAGGGGCACGGCAAGCTGCTCTCCGGCAATCGCGTCGAATTCACTGGCAAGGACGGCAAGAAGGAAGAGCTGACCGCGAAGCACGTCATCCTCGCCGCCGGTTCGATTCCGACCGAACTGAAGAGCCTGCCGTTCGACGGCGAGCAGATCATCGACTCGTGGGGCGCGCTCGAACTCACCGCCGTGCCGAAGCGCCTCGGCGTGATCGGCGCCGGCGTGATTGGCCTCGAACTCGGCAGCGTGTGGAAGCGTCTCGGCGCCGAAGTCGTCGTGCTCGAAGCACTCGATACCTTCCTGCCCATGGCCGACGGGGCCGTGTCGAAGGAAGCGCTCAAGCAGTTCAAGAAGCAGGGTCTCGACATCCGCCTCGGCGCCAAGGTCAGCGGCGCAGAGAAGGGCAAGAAGGGTGTGACGCTCAAGTACACCGATGCCAAGGGCGAACAGACGCTCGAAGTCGACAAGGTCATCGTCGCCATCGGCCGTCGTCCGTACACCAAGGATCTGCTGGGCGAAGGCACGGGCGTCGAAGTCGACGAGCGCGGTTTCGTGAAGGTCGATCATGAGTGCCGCACGAACGCCGCGAACGTCTGGGCAGTCGGCGATCTGGTGCGCGGCCCGATGCTGGCGCACAAGGGCAAGGAAGAGGGCGTCGTCGTCGCCGACCTGATCGCCGGCAAGTACGGCGAAGTGAACTACAAAGTCATTCCGTCGGTGATCTACACCGCGCCGGAGATCGCCTGGGTCGGTCAGACCGAAGAAGAGGTGAAGAAGAGCGGCCGCGCCTACAAGGTGGGTTCGTTCCCGTTCGCCGCAGCGGGCCGTGCGCGTGCGATGGAATCCATTGCCGGCTTCGTCAAAGTGGTTTCGGCCACCGATGACGACGAGATTCTCGGCATCCACATCATCGGCCCGATGGCGGGCGAACTGATCGCCGAAGCGGTGCTGGCGATGGAATACTCGGCGAGCACCGAGGACCTGCAGCGCACGATCCACGCGCATCCGACGCTCTCGGAAGCCGTGCACGAAGCCGCGCTGAATGCCGACAAGATCGCCATCGATTTCCCGAATCGCTGATCGCCATGAGCGAGCCGGATTGGAAAACCGTCGCAGAGCCCACCGATGAGGCCGGTGCGCGGATCGTGCTCGGCCTCCTCGAATCCGAATCCATTCCGGCCCGCATCAAGAGCAACGTCCCGGTTCCCGGACTGCCCATCTCGTTCCAGGTGCAGGTGAATTCCGGATTCGTCGAGCGCGCTCAATCGCTGCTGGCAGGCGCACAGTTCAGCGAAGACGAACTCGCATCGCTCGCCATCGCGTCGCCGCCGGTCGACGAACCCTGAGCCCTGTCGTCGGTCGCGCGCTGCGTGTTAACGTGCGGCCGATCTGCAGAAAAAGAGGGCTCGCGGATGGTGACGCAAAGTCCCGGCACGGCTGACCCCGACGCATTGCTGTCGCGCGATCTGGGCGTCCGACAGTTCGCCGCCAATATTTTCAATTACACGGTCGGCAGCGGCATCTTCCTGTTGCCCGCGACGGCGGTGATCGCGCTGGGAACCGCGGCACCGCTGGCCTATGTCGCGTGTGCCGTGGTGATTGGCCTGGTCGTGCTGTGTTTCGCCGAGAACGGCAGTCGGGTTGCTGCAACCGGCGGGGCTTATGCCTATGTCGAAACGGCGCTGGGTCCCCTGTTCGGCTTCGTCGCCGGATGTCTCGTGTTCACCACCGGACTGTTCGCGGCCTCCGGCATCCTGAACGGATTCGTGCACTCCCTGTTTGCCCTGTTCAACGTTGCCGCGCCGGTCTGGGCGGCGAAGGGGCTGATCCTGCTGCTGGTCGCGACACTCGTGGCCATCAACATGCGCGGCGTGCGCAACGGTGCGCGCGTCCTCGAAGCCATCACGCTGTTCAAGCTGCTGCCGCTGTTGCTGTTCGTCCTGATCGGCGCGTTCTTCGTGAAGCCGGCGAATCTGGCGTGGACGAACGTGCCGGACATCAGCACCGTGCTGGGTTCGGCCGGCATCATGATCTTCGCGTTCTCCGGCATCGAAGGCGCGACCGTACCCAGCGGCGAAGTGAAGAACATCTCGCGCACGGTGCCGCTCGCCATTCTTCTGGCGCTGGGCAGCGTCACCGTGCTGTATCTGGCGATCCAGTTCGTTGCGCTGGGCATCATGGGCACCGATCTGGCCGGTACCGGCCGCACACCGCTGGCCGCCGCTGCGGGCGTCGCGCTGGGTCCGCTCGCACGCACCCTCATGATCGCGGCTGCAGTGGTCTCGATGTTCGGCTATCTGACGGCCAACATGCTGTCCGAACCGCGCGGATTGTTTGCCATGAGCCGCGACGGCTTCCTGCCGAGGACGCTGACGCAGGTCCATCCGCTGTTCAGGACGCCCAACACGGCCATCGCCATCTACGGAATCATGGTTGCCGCCATCGCGGTGCTGGGCACGTTCGAATGGCTGACGCGGTTCTCCAACCTGGCCGCGCTGTCGCTTTACTTTCTGTGCGCGGTGTCGACGCTGCAGTTGCGTCGGCTCGATGTGCGCAGCGACGGCGATCCCTTCGTCATTCCCGGCGGACCCTTGGTGCCGGTACTTGCCTGCATCGCCGTCGTGTGGCTTGCCTTCGAAACGGTGCGCAATGAGTCCGAAGGCGGCATCACGCAGCTCTATGCAATGCTGGTGACGCTGGCCATCATTTTCGCGCTGTACCTTCTGCGAGCCTGGCGACACGCGCGCGGCTGACCATGAGCGCGCGGCATCCCTTGTTTCGTGCGCGCGCTCTGGAGCTGCGTAGTGCATGGCGTCGGCGCGGTCCGACCGCGGTTGTTGCCATGGTAGGCGTCGTGGCTGCTGCAGTTGTTGCGCTGATGCTCGTCGCGCCTCGATTGCGCGAGCCGGCACTCCGGATCAATGCGCTGCTCGATGGATACGCACTGGTGCTGATGGCACTGGCCGCAATTCACGCCGTTCTGCTCGTGTCGCGGCGCAAGCGACAGGAGCAGGAAGCGTCTCGAATGTCCTGGCTGGTCGCGGCGCCGATCGATCCATCGGCGCGCCGCCGATGGATCGTCCTGAACGTATTGCTCGCCGCTTCGCGGCATTTCGCGATCGTCCTTGCGGTGCTTGGAGTGCTGACGCTGCTGAGCGGCAGCTTTGCCGCGATTCCGGCAGGGCTGATCGCGGCAGGCTTCTGCGTCGGCGCGCTCGTCGGGTGGTGTCTGCCGCCGCGCGACTATTTCCAGCACGAAGAATCGCGCTACTCACGCAAGCTGCGATCACAAGGATCGATCCGGCCGTCGGATCGTGCCTTGTCGCACTGGCCTATTGCCCAGGCGTTCGCCCGGCATCGGCCGGAGAACTCGCGATACATACTCCTGGCCGCCCTGTGCGCGGTCCAGGGTGGATCGTCGATGCTCGTCGGCCTGTCGGTGGTCGTCACCTGGTTGCTGGCGACCTATCTCGTCATTCTGTTGCAGGCGACGTTGCGCGTCGGACGCGACGCGGCGGCGTGGCTGCAGTCGACGCCGCTCGGCTTCGTGCAATTCGCCTGGCCGCTCGCGCGTCGTTCGTTCGCGCATCAGGCGATCGGATCGCTGGTCATGTCGGGTATCGGGCTGGGGCAGGGCGCGCCGCCGGAAATGACGGGCCAGCTGTTGTTGCTGTGGCTGACGCTCGTCGCCAGCGTCACGACGATCAGTCTGGCCGACAGTTACCGCCAGCAATCTTCGCACTTGAAACTTTGGTTGACGGCAGCCGGCATCGCGGCGGTCGAATGGCGTCAGCAGGGATGGGGCGTGTTGCTGGCATTGCTCGCCGCGATCTGGCATGTCCGGATCGCAATGCAGGAGAAGACATGAGCGCCGTACTCAGCCTGCAAGCGCTGCGCGCCCGCTACAGTCGTCGCGAAGTGTTGCGCGGCGTTTCCCTGCAGATCGACGCAGGCGAATGGTTCTGCCTGCTTGGCCCGAACGGCGCAGGCAAGAGCACGTTGCTTCACTGCATCGGTGGACGCGTCCAGCCGGCGTCGGGCGAAGTGATCATCGACGGCCAGGCCTTGTCGACCCAGTCGATCGCAGCCCGGCAGATCCTGGGATTCGCCGTATCGCCCGAACAGTTGCCGGGGTTGCTCACGGGCCGTCAGTGCCTGGAGGTATTTGCGCAGACGAAAGGGCTGGCGCAGATCGACGAGCCGGTACTCGAACTCGCACGCCAGTTTGGTTTCATGCAGTTCATCGACGAGTGCGTCGATACCTATTCGCTGGGGACGCGCCAGAAGCTGTGCGTCCTGCTGGCGCTGCTCGGCGAGCCGCGGCTGATCGTGCTCGATGAGGCTTTCAACGGACTCGATCCGGGCAGTGCGCTGCTGCTGAAGCGCCATCTGCGGCAGCGCCTGTCAGCCAGCCGCTGCGCCGTGCTGCTGGCCACGCATTCGCTCGATATCGTCGAACACTACGCCGATCGCGCTGCTCTACTGGTAGATGGCGCGATCGTTCGCGAATGGAATCGGTCGGCGCTCGATACGCTGCGGGCGCAGGGTGGTAATGCACTCGAAGAGGCGGTCGGAGGAGCGGGAGAGCCGCAAAAGACCGCATAAAAGAAGCAAAGCGTCCGGACAAGAAACTTCCCCCTTCTTTTATGCGGTCTTTTGCGGCAATTCTCCGTTCCGAAACTCTCTAACCTTTGCGCCGCGCACTCATGACATTCGGCAGTCCCTGGATCCTGCCGAGCACGCGCGACAGTTCTTCCAGATCCTGCACGGTGATGCGCACATTGATGTCGGCGATGCCGTCGGCATCGTTCGTCAGGGTGTTCATGCCCTGGATGTTGATCTTCGAGTCGGCGAGTACGCCGGTGATGTCGCGCACCAGGCCGCGGCGGTCGAAGGCGCGCACATTGATGTCGACGGGAAAGGCACGATCGCTGCCGGTGCCCCATTCGACGGGGATCAATCGCTCGGGATGCGACTGCGCCAGTCGCTTCAGGGCCGCGCAATCCTGGCGATGGATGCTGACGCCGCGACCGAGCGTGATGTAGCCGGTGATGGGTTCGGGCGGCACCGGGCCGCAGCAACGCGGGAAATGCGACAGCAGATCGCCGACGCCCTGGATGGTGATGCCTTCCGGTGCTTTCGTGGCGACGGCCGGGCGGCGCGGTACGGGTGAAGGCAGTTCCTGCGGGCGAGCCATTCGCAGAATCGCGCCGGTGATCTGAGCGGCCGTGATGTCGCCTTCGCCGATCGCCAGGTACAGCGCCTCGGCGGTGTCGAAGCGCAGTTCCTTCAGCAGTTCCGGCAGCGACACGGTGTGGATCGCGAGCCGCTGCAGTTCGCGTTCGAGAATCTGTCGTCCCTGCTGCCGGTTCTGCTCCTCGTCGAGCTTGCGGAAGTAGGAACGCACCTTGCTGCGGTTGCGCTGCGAGACCAGATAGCCCAGTGACGGCACCAGCCAGTCGCGGCTGGGATTCGCCTGTTTGCCGGTGATGATCTCCACCTGGTCGCCGTTTGCCAGGGCCTGGTTGAGCGGCACCATCCGGCCGTTGACTTTGGCGCCGCGGCAGCGATGACCGAGATCCGTGTGCACGTGATAGGCGAAGTCGAGCGGCGTGGCGCCGCGCGGCAGTTCGATGACTTCACCGCGCGGCGAGAGGGCATAGACGCGATCCTCGAACACTTCCGAGCGCACACGCTCGAGGAAGTCGTTGCTGGATTCCTGCGCGTCGCGATCGGCCGGTTCGAGAATCTGGCGCAGCCAGACGATCTTCTGTTCGTAGGCCGGATTGCGCTTGCCGCCTTCCTTGTAACGCCAGTGCGCGGCCACGCCCAGTTCGGCGTGCTCGTGCATTTCGCGCGTGCGGATCTGGATCTCCACCGGCAGCTTGCCGGGGCCGATCACCGCCGTGTGCAGCGAGCGATAGAGGTTGTCCTTCGGGGTGGCGATGTAGTCGTCGAACTCGCCGGGAATGTACGGCCACAGGCTGTGCACGATGCCGAGCGTCGCATAGCAATCCGCGACCGTGTTCACCAGCACGCGCACGGCGCGGATGTCGTACAGCTGATCGAACGACAGGCCCTTGCGCTGCATCTTGCGCCAGATGCTGTAGAGGTGTTTCGGCCGGCCAGCGACATCGTGCTCGATATGAGCGCGCTTCAGTTCCGTGCTGATCTGCGCGATCACTTCGTCTATGTAGCGTTCGCGATCGGTCCGCTTGGCCGCCAGCCAGCCGGCGACGAGTTTGTAGTTCTCGGGCTCGAGATGGCGGAAGCTCAGGTCTTCCAGTTCCCACTTGATCTGCCAGACGCCGAGACGATTCGCCAGCGGCGCGTAAACGTCGCGCGTTTCGCGGGCAATCCGTTCGCGCTCCGATTGCGGCGCGTCCTTGCTGTCGCGAAGCAGGACCAGTTGCGCGGCGAGCTTGATCAGCACCAGGCGCGGATCGGTCACGATCGCGAGCAGCATCTTGCGCAGGGCCTCGGCCTGCGCGGCCGTCAGCGAAGCATCGGTCTGGCCGGCCAGGCCGAGCGAGCCGACGCGAACCAGTTCGGTCGCGATGCGGGTCGCGGTCTCACCGAAGACTGGCGAAGCCGCGTCTTCTCCGACGAGGCCGGCTTCGAGCAGGGGCAGCAGCGCGGCGCCCTTGCGGATGTCCTCGTCATCCGTCAATCCGCTGACGACTTCGACGATTTCCAGTGCGCGCCGACTCGCTGCCTTGCCCGCATCGGTCGACGCGATGCGCTGCAGATAGTCCTGCACGCCTTGCGGCGGCTGAGAGGAAGCGACGGTCGGTTTAGGCTCGGCAGGCTGCATTGCAATCGTCAGGGATTCGGACTTTGCCGTATCATAGCGGCTTCAAAACCGACGGTTGGGAGCGAGAAATCCTTGCGCAGGGTCAGGCGACCGCGAAGTCTTGCCGAACTGGGTCTCGCCGAACCCGATATCAATGGCCATGTCGCCGTGCCGCGGCCGGCCGAGCCGTCCATTTCCCGTGTGAACGATCGGGAGCTGTCGGCACAGGTGCGCATTCTCGGTCTGGATCCCGGATCGTTGCGTACGGGTTATGCCGTGGTCGAATCGACGGCCGGGCGAGTGACCCACGTGATCAGCGGCACGATCCGCACCGAAGGCACCTCGCTTGCAGAACGCCTGCAGGAAATCTTCGTTGCGGTCGAGCGCCTGACCCGGGATTTCCATCCGGATGAAGTGGCCATCGAAGGCGTGTTCATGCACCGCAATGCCGACAGCGCATTGAAGCTGGGGCAGGCGCGAGGCGCCGCACTCAGTGCCACGTTTGCGGCCCGTCCGCGTGTCTTCGAATACGCTCCGCGCGCGGTCAAACTGGCCGTCGTCGGCACGGGCTCGGCGCAGAAGGATCAGGTTCAGCTGATGGTGAAACGTCTGCTCAATATTTCAGGCCCGCTGGGGGCGGATGCCGCCGACGCCCTGGCGATCGCGCTGTGTCACGCCCATTCGCGCCGGATGCACGGCATGCTGGGCCGCGCCCGATGATCGGATTCCTCAGAGGCCGGCTGGCGGCCAAGCATCCGCCGCAGTTGCTCGTCGATGTCGGCGGCGTCGGTTACGAAGTCGAAGCGCCCATGTCGACGTTCTATGTCCTGCCGGCCATCGGTGCGGACGTCAACTTGTTCACGCACCTGGTGGTACGCGAGGACGCGCATGTCCTGTTCGGTTTCGGCAGTGAGCGCGAGCGCCGGCTGTTCCGCGAACTGATCAAGGTATCGAACGTCGGTCCGAAGCTGGCGCTGGCGCTGCTGTCGGGGATGAGCGTCGAGAACTTCCTCGCCTGCATCGAGGCGCAGGATGCCGACATGCTGGTGAAGATTCCCGGCGTCGGCCGCAAGACCGCCGAGCGCCTGCTCATCGAGATGAAGGATCGCATCAAGAATCTCACCGGTTTTGCGGCCGTGCTGCCGGTTGCCGAGGGCGGCACGGTGAACTCCGGCAGCGGGGCTCAGTCTGAAGCGTTCAGTGCATTGGTCGCGCTCGGGTACAAGCCTGCCGAGGTGACGCGGTTGCTGAAATCCGTGGATCCGGCGGCGAAGACGACGGAAGAGCTGATCCGCGGCGCCCTGCAGGCCGCCGCTGCCCAATAAATCGAGAGCCGCATGGCCATGATGGATCCGGATCGAATCGTCTCGGCGAAAGTGCAGGGTGAAGAAGAAGCCCTGGACCGGGCCGTGCGTCCGAAGCGGCTGGCGGACTATGTCGGCCAGACCAGCGTCAAGACCCAGATGGAGATCTTCATCGAGGCGGCGCGCAAGCGTCGCGAAGCCCTCGATCACGTGCTCATCTTCGGCCCGCCGGGACTGGGCAAGACCACGCTGGCCAACATCATCGCCAACGAGCTCGGCGTGAATCTCAAGCAGACGTCGGGCCCGGTGATCGAGCGGCCGGGCGATCTCGCCGCGCTGCTGACCAATCTGCAACCCAACGACGTGCTGTTCGTCGACGAGATTCATCGCCTGAGTCCGGTCGTCGAGGAAATCCTGTATCCCGCGATGGAGGATTTCCAGCTCGACATCATGATCGGCGAAGGTCCGGGTGCGCGCTCGATCAAGCTCGATCTGCAGCCTTTCACTCTGGTGGGGGCCACGACGCGCGCGGGCCTGCTGACGTCGCCGTTGCGCGACCGTTTCGGCATCGTGCAGCGCCTGGAGTTCTACGATCAGGCGGAACTGCAACGGATCGTCGAGCGCTCGGCGTCGATCATCGGCGTGCAGGCCGATGCCGGCGGCGCCATGCGGATCGCCCAGCGCTCGCGCGGAACCCCGCGCATCGCCAATCGATTGTTACGCCGGGTTCGCGACTACGCGGAGGTCAGGGCCAATGGCCGGGTGACGGACGAAGTGGCGCAGGCGGCGCTGGATCTGCTCGATGTCGACCCGCAGGGATTCGATGTCATGGATCGCAAGCTGCTGCTGACCATCATCGAGAAGTTCGACGGCGGGCCGGTGGGGGTAGAGAGCCTCGCCGCGGCGCTGGGCGAGGAACGTGGCACCATCGAAGACGTGATCGAGCCCTTCCTGATCCAGCAGGGCTTCATGATGCGTACGGCGCGCGGTCGCGTGGCGACCCGCAATGCCTATCTGCATTTCGGTCTGAAGGCGCCCGATCGCGGCGGCACGACGGGGGACCTGTTTTGACGGACGGCGCGGCGGTGTTCGCAAACTCATTTTCCTGGCCGGTGCGGGTGTACTGGGAAGACACCGACGCCGGCGGCATCGTCTACTACGCGAACTACCTGAAGTTCATGGAGCGTGCGCGGTCGGAATGGCTGCGGGCTCTGGGCATCGAACAGGGGCCGCTGCAACGCGATCACGGCCTGATGTTCGTCGTCGTCGATGTGCAATCGCGCTTCCTGCGGCCGGCGCGCTACGGCGATCTGCTGCAGGTGACCTGCGAGATCGAGAAATGGACGCGCACCAGCCTGACGTTCAGGCAGGAAGTCTGTCGCGCCGGCGAGAGCAACGACCGCGAACTGCTGGTCAGCGGGTCGGTTCGCGTCGCCTGCCTGGATTCCGCCAGAATGCGCCCGCGGGCGCTGCCGGATGCGCTGATAAAGCAAATGAGAGTGTCGGGAGAATCTGATGCCGAATGACATGTCGCCATTACAGCTCGTACTGCACGCCAGCGTGATCGTGCAGATCGTGATGGCATTGCTGCTGATCGCCTCGGTGGTGTCCTGGTCCATCATGCTGCGCAAACGTGCGGAACTGAAACGCGCGCGCGGCGATGCGGATCGCTTCGAAGAACTGTTCTGGTCGGGCGGCGATCTGTCGGCGATGTTCAAGTCCATCGATCAGAGCCGTCGCGTCACCAAGGGCATGGAAAGCATTTTCGAATCCGGCTTCCGCGAGTTCTCGCGCCTGCGCCAGCAGGGCGGAGTCGTCGGTGCGGCGCTGATCGAGGGCGCGCGCCGCGGCATGAAGGTCGCGCTGCTGAAGGAAAGCGACCGCCTGGAGCAGGGTCTGGCGATGCTCGCGACCATCGGTTCCACCAGTCCGTATGTCGGCCTGTTCGGTACGGTGTGGGGCATCATGAGCGCGTTCCACGGTCTCGGTAACGTGCAGCAGGCGACGCTCGCCATGGTCGCGCCCGGCATTGCCGAGGCGCTGATTGCCACGGCCATGGGCCTGTTCGCCGCGATTCCGGCGGTCATTGCCTACAACCGCTACTCCGATCAGGTCGTACGCATCGAGACGCGCTACGACACCTTCGTGGAAGAGCTGTCGTCGATCCTGCAGCGGCATGCGTCGTCCCGCTCGTCCGCCGCGACGGCGGAGGCGCACGCATGACCCCGGCACGCCGCGGCAAGCGTTTGATGGCGGAGATGAATGTCGTTCCGTACATCGACGTGATGCTGGTGCTGCTGATCATTTTCATGATCACCGCGCCGCTGCTGACCCAGGGCATCAAGGTCGATCTGCCCAAGGTCGCGACGGAGCCGCTGTCGCCGGACATGACCGAGCATCCCCCGCTGATCCTGGGGGTCGACAAGAGCGGCAACTTCTATCTCAACATCGGGGGAGACGAAGAAAAATCCATCACCGAAGACGCCGTGGTGGAACGCGTCTCGGCCGTACTGCGCCGCGAGCCGAAGACGGCCGTACTGATCAAGGCGGACAAGGGCGTTCTCTACGAGCGGGTCGTCGAGGGCATGGTGCTGCTGCAGCAATCGGGCGCTGAGAAGATCGGCTTCATCACCGATCCTGCCGATGCGCGTCGTGCGCAGCAGAAGCGGAACTGACCCCGAGCGTCCATGGCCGATTTCATCAGACTCAACTGGAAATACCTGCTCGGGGCGGCGGCGCTGCACGTCCTGTTCGCGGGGCTTTTCGCGTTGACCATGATCCAGATGTCGCTGAATGCGCCGCCGCCGCAGCTGGCGATCCAGGCTGTCGTCGTCGATGCGACGCAGGTGGGCGCGACGAGTCGCAAGCGGGAGCGCGAACGCGAGCAGGAACGGCAGCGTGTCCAGCAGGAACGCGAACAGGCGGCCGTCGAGCAGAAGCGCATCGAAGAGCAACGGGTGGTCGAACAACGGGCCGAGCAGGAGCGTCAGGTCGAACAGCAGCGACGCCAGGAAGAGGAACAGAAGCGCGCCGCCGAACAGCAGATGATGATCGAGCGCCAGGACGCCGAGCGGAAGCGTCAGGCCGAAGTCGAGCAGCAGAAGAAGCTCGAGGCGGAGCGTCAGAAGAAAGCCGAAGCCGAGCGCCAGCGGGTCGCGGAGATCCAGCGCAAGCAGAAGGAGGAGGCCGAACGTCGCAAGGCCGCTGAAGACGCCCGTCTGCAGAATGCGCGCGAGTCGGAACTGCAGCGGCAGCTGGCCGAGGAAGAAGGGCTGATGCAGGCACGCAGTTCGACGGCATTCAATGAGTACGTCGCACTGATCCAGGATCAGATCGAGCGCAACTGGAATCGGCCGCCCTCGGCGCGGCCGGGGCTCCAATGCAATATTCGCGTGGCGCAGTCGCCCAATGGCGTCGTGCTCTCGGCGCAGGTCGAACAGTGCAATGGCGACGCCGCGGTGAAGCAGTCGATCGAACAGGCGGTGCTGCGGGCCTCGCCGCTGCCGCTGCCTTCGGACCGGCGACTGTTCGAGCGCAACCTTATTCTGGTTTTCAAGCCGTCCGAGTGAACGGGCGGCGCACAGGAGTAGCAGGATGAAGTATCTGTTTCCCCGGGCGCTGTGTGCGCTGATCCTGACGGTTGCGAGTGTCTGTGCCCATGCCCAGCTCGTGGTGGAGATCACGCGCGGCCAGGAGAACGCCGTGCCGATCGCGATCGTGCCGTTCGGCTGGGAATCTGCCGGCGCTGCGCCCTTCGACGTGGCCGACGTCGTCGCGGCGGACCTGCAGCGCAGCGGCCGTTTCGCACCGCTGGATCGCAAGGACATGATCGACCGGCCGACTGCCGGCGATCAGATCCGGTTCCAGGACTGGCGCTATCTCAAGAGCGATTTCATCGCCGTCGGCAAGCTGAGTCCCGAAGGCGCGGATCGCTTCACGGCGCAGTTCGAGCTGTACAACGTGCTCACCGGGCAGCGGCTCACGGGTCAGCGCCTGAGTTCGAACGCGAAAGGCATGCGTGCGATGTCGCATCGCATCGCCGACATCATTTTCGAGCAGCTCACCGGCATTCGCGGTGCGTTCTCGACCCGCATCGCCTTCATCAGCGCCGAGGGCACGCCGCCGCAGCAGCGCTACAAGCTGATCGTGGCCGACGCCGACGGCGAGAATCCGCAGATCATCGCCAATTCGACGGAGCCGCTGATGTCGCCGGCGTGGTCGCCGGACGGCCAGAGCCTGGCGTACGTGTCGTTCGAGAACAAGGCATCGGCGATCTACGTGCAGACGCTTGCAACGGGCGAGCGCCGTCGCGTGTCAGCGCGGGCGGGCATCAACGGCGCACCGGCCTGGTCGCCGGACGGGCGCATGCTGGCCCTGACGCTGTCGCGCAAGGACGGCGACGTGGACGTGTACACGCTGGACCTGTCGAGCCAGGTGTTGACCCGCATGACGTTCGATCCGGGCATCGACACCGAACCGCAGTGGTCGAACGACGGACGCAAGCTGTATTTCAACTCCGACCGTGCCGGCAGTCCGCAGATCTATGAAGTCGATCCCGCGCAACCGAACCGGGCGACCCGCGTGACCTTCGACGGCAGCTACAACGCCCGGCCGCGCCTGTCGCCGGACGGCAAGCAGATGGCCGTGGTGTATCTGGACCGGGGCAACTACCGCATCGGTGTGGTCGATCTTGCAACCAAGTCGGTGCGCGTGCTGTCACAGGGACGGCAGGACGAAAGTCCGAGCTTCGCGCCGAACGGGGCCACGCTGATCTACGCCACGCAGGACCGCGGCCGCGGTGTGCTGGCCACCGTGTCGGTGGACGGCCGCGTGCAGCAGAAGCTCGCGGCGAGCAGCGGCGACGTTCGCGAACCGGTCTGGGGGCCCTTTCCCGCAAAATGACCTGCGAAATGAGCTGCGTGGCGAAGCGTGAGATGGCAGAATTTCGCGAAAATTTACGTCTTCCTCAGACTTTGACCGGGACTTGAGTTCCCGCCAGGAGAGTTGAATGCGAGCGGTGCAGTGGGTTCTGATCCTGATGAGTGCGGCCGTGTTGAGCGGATGCCCGAAGAAGCCGGAGACGCTTCCCGATTCCGGTCCGGCGACCAGTGACGGTGCGACCACGAGCGGCACCAGCGGTACCGACGTCTCCGGTTCGGCGTTGGGCGCCGAAGAGCAGGCGATCCAGGCCGCGCAGCGCGCCGGCACCATCATCTACTTCGATTACGACAAGGCCGACATCAAGTCCGAGTACGTGCCGATCGTCACGGCGCATGCCCAGTTCCTGAACGGCAATCCGGGCCGCAAGCTGCGGCTCGAAGGCCACTCGGACGAGCGCGGCTCGCGCGAGTACAACATCGGCCTCGGTGAACGTCGCGCCCAGTCGGTGCGTCGCGCGCTGCTGCTGCAGGGCGTGAACGAGGCGCAGCTCACGACCGTGAGCTACGGCGAGGAACGGCCGGCAGTGCAGGGCAGCGATGAGTCCGCCTATTCGAAGAACCGCCGCGTCGAACTGGCGCCCACTCGATGAAAGTCCGGTCGCAGCCCCTGGTGCTGATGGCAGCGGCGGGCGTGCTCGCCGGCTGCGCCAGCACCCCGCCGGAAGCCGATCCGGTCGTCCAGAAGCTCAATGAACTGGACGGTCGCCTGCTGCGCATCGAGCGCGTGCTGGCCAACCAGAGTCTGCTGGACCTCTCGCAGCGCATCGAGGCCTCGCAAAACGAGGTGCGAGTCCTGCGCGGCCAGCTCGAAGAACTGCAGCACGCGTCCAGCAAGACGCAGGAGCAGCAGCGCGAACTCTACGGCGATCTCGACAAGCGGCTGGCGCTGGTGGAAGGCGGCGGCGCTGCCGGGGCCTTGCTGGCGGGCTCGACCCAGTCGACGGGCCTGCCCATTCCGCAGGGAGACGACCGCGCCAACTACCAGGCGGCTTTCGATCTGCTGAAAGATGGCAAGTACCCGGAGGCCGCAGCTGCGTTCAAGCAGTTCCTCGCGACGTTCCCGAACAGCCAGCTTTCCGACAATGCCCAGTACTGGCTGGGTGAATCCCACTACGTCACGAAGCAGTATCAGGATGCCTTGCGTGCGTTTCGCACGGTGATCGAGAAGTATCCCGACTCGCGCAAGCTTCCCGATGCACTGCTCAAGATCGGTTACTGCAATTACGAACTGAAGAACTGGGCCGAGGCCCGCGCCGCGCTGGATCAGGTCGTGAAGCAGTATTCGGATACGACGGCCGGCCGGCTGGCGCGCGAGCGCCTCGCGAAGATGCAGAGCGAGGGAAGGTAGAGAGGAAGTGACGAAAGTCACGCGGGTCACGCAAGTGACGCAGGGTCTGCAGCCGTCTGACTTCGTCGCTTTCATGACTGCCCCACCGCCCCATGTCCCCGCCGCGCCTCAAACTGACCGAGATCTTCCTGTCGATTCAGGGTGAAGCCGACAGTGTCGGCTGGCCCACGGTCTTCGTGCGCCTGACCGGTTGCCCGCTGCGCTGCCAGTACTGCGACACCGCCTATGCCTTCCATGGCGGCGAATGGCATTCGCTCGATCAGATTCTCGACAAGGTCGCGAGCTTCGGCGCGCGGCATGTCTGCGTCACCGGCGGCGAGCCGCTGGCGCAGAAGTCGTGCCTCGAGTTGATGCAGCGCCTGTGCGATGCCGGCTACCACGTCTCGCTCGAGACCAGCGGCGCCATGGACATCGGCGGCGTCGATCCGCGCGTCACTCGCGTCGTCGACGTGAAGACGCCAGCCAGCGGTGAGCTAGAGCGCAACCGGTACGAGAATCTGGATCGCATGCGTGTGGACGAACAGGTCAAGTTCGTCATCTGCAGCCGCGAAGATTTCGAATGGTCGCGCGATCTCGTGAAGCAGCAGTCGCTGCACGAACGCTGCACCGTGCTGTTCAGTCCCAGCTATCGCCAGGTCGAACCGCGCGATCTCGCCCAGTGGATTCTCGACGAACGTCTGCCGGTGCGGTTGCAGGTGCAGCTGCACAAGTATCTGTGGGGCGATGCGCCGGGGAGATAGGATCGGATTTCACACGGAGATCACGGAGGCCACGGAGGTCGGAAGGGAGAAGAGAATTTCCACGTGACCCCGCGTGAAAATTCTCTTCTTCTTTGCCTTGAACTCCGTGGACTCCGTGATCTCCGTGTGAAACTCTTCCTCTTCCCATGACGACCCATCCGCAACGCGCCGTCGTTCTCGTCTCCGGCGGACTCGATTCGGCCACGACGCTGGCCATTGCCCGCTCTGACGGGTTCGAGTGTTATGCGCTCAGCGTCGACTACGGGCAGCGGCATCGTGCCGAACTCGAAGCCGCGCAGCGGGTCGCGAAGTCGCTCGGCGCTGTCGAGCATCGTGTGATTCGCGTGGATCTCGGCGGCATCGGCGGCTCGGCACTGACGGATGCGAGCATCGCCGTACCGGAAACGCCGCAAAGCGGTATTCCCGTAACGTACGTGCCGGCGCGCAACACGGTCATGCTCGCCCTCGCCCTCGGATGGGCCGAAGTGCTCGGTGCCGATCGCATCTGCATCGGCGTCAACGCCGTGGACTATTCGGGGTATCCCGATTGCCGTCCTGAATTCGTCGCCGCGTTCGAGCGCGTGGCGAATCTCGCCACACGCAGCGGCGTCGAGGGAACGGCCGCGTTCCGCATCGTCGCGCCGCTGATCGATCTGACGAAGGCGCAGATCATTCGCCGCGGCATCGAACTCGGCGTCGACTTCGCCCAGACCGTGTCCTGCTATCAGGCGGACGATGCCGGGCGCGCCTGCGGCGCCTGCGATGCGTGCCGGTTGCGGCGCGAAGGATTTGCAGCCGCCGGTGTTGCCGATCCGACCCGTTACTTCCGGTGAACTCCACGACGGGTTTGGGTATCATGCGCGCCCTTTCGAGGGTGGCTGCTGTCAGCCAGTGACCTCTTCGGGTTGGTAGCTCAGTCGGTAGAGCATCGGACTTTTAATCCGCTGGTCGTGGGTTCGATTCCCACCCAACCCACCACCTTTCCTGAT
>NZ_DAINNK010000059.1:0-34769 GCF_036735925.1 Povalibacter sp. | reverse complement strand
TCATCACTCGTCACTGCCCCTTCATGAACGTGCGAATGCGCTGTGCCGCTTCCACGCATTCCGGCACGCTGGCCACCAGCGAGATGCGCACGCGGCTTCGGCCGGGATTGCCGGCAGCGCCTTCGCGGGCGATGTAGCTGCCGGGCAGCGTCGTGACGTTCTGCTGTTCGAACAGTCCGCGGGTGAAGCGCTCGTCGTTCTCGACACGCGGCCAGAGGTAGAAGCCGGCTTCGGGCAGGTCGACGTCCAGCACTTCGCTCAGGATCGGTACGACGCGTTCGAATTTTTCGCGATACAGGCGCCGGTTCTCGATTACGTGCTGTTCGTCGTTCCAGGCCGCGATGCTGGCGAGCTGCGCATAGCCCGGCATCGCACAGCCGTGATACGTGCGATAGAGCAGGAAGGGCTTGATCACTGCCGGGTCGCCGGCGACGAAGCCCGAGCGCAGGCCGGGCACGCTGGAACGCTTCGACAGGCTGTGGAAGACCAGGCAGCGTTCGAACTGGCTGTGTCCCGCGGCGATGGCTGCCTGCAGCAGACCCGCCGGCGGCCGCGACTCGTCGAGATAGATTTCGCTGTAGCACTCGTCCGAGGCCACGATGAAGTCGTAGCGATCCGCGAGTTCGAGCGCGCGCTTGAGATAGTCGATGCTGGCCACCGCGCCGGTCGGGTTGCCCGGCGAGCACAGGAACAGCAACTGGCAGCGGTGCCAGATTTCCGGCGGTACGCCATCGAGATCGGGCAATGCCTCGTTGTCGCGATCGTTGCCCATGAACCAGGGCTGCGCTTCAGCGAGCAGCGCTGCGCCTTCATAGATTTGATAGAACGGATTCGGCATCACCACCAGCGGATCCTTGCTGCGATCGGTGACGGCCTGCACCACGGCAAACAGCGCTTCGCGCGTGCCGTTGACTGGCAGGATCATCGTCTCGGGATTCACCGATCCGGCCGGCAGCTGGAAACGCCGCGTGAGCCACGCGGCAATGGATTGACGGAACTCCGGCAGGCCGAGCGTCAGCGGATAGTTGCCCAGCGTGTTCAATCCCTTCGTCAGTGCATTGAGGACGAACGGTGGCGACGGGTGACGCGGCTCGCCGATCTGCAGCGCGATCAGCGACAGATCGGCCGGCGGTTGTGCGCCGGCGAGCAGAGTGCGCAGGCGTTCGAACGGGTAGGGCTGCAGCAGCGCCAGCGACGGATTCATGCGGGTCCTTTATTCGCGACGGTCGAGCGCCGCGGTGAGCTGCGCAGCGATGTGCTCGCGTGCCGCGGCATCGAGGGGAGCACCCCGTTCGCCGGTCACGTAGAACACGTCCTCGGCGCGCTCGCCGACCGTCATGATCTTGGACGTGTAGATCTCGATGCGTTCGTTCATGAAGACCTTGGCGATCTGCGACAGCAGGCCCGGCCGGTCGCCCGCAATCAGTTCGATGATCGTGCGCTGATTTACCGGATCGTCGACGAAGGTGATCTGGGTGGCCGTCGTGAACATGCGCACCTGGCGCGGCGCGCGACGGGTCACCGTCGTGAAAGTCGCGGCGTCGGGCTTGGCGAGTTCATGTGCGAGATGTCGTTCGATGTCGCGGATGCGGCCCATGTCCGTGATCTCGGCGCCGGTGTCTTCGAGCACGTGATACACGTCGAGGCTGAAACCGTCGCCGGTGGGCGTGATGCGCGCATCGACGATGTTGAGGCCGAGCTGGTCGAGCAGGGCGGTGGTGCGCGCGAAGCTGTGCTGGGTCTGCGGCGTGTAGGTGGAGATCGCCGTGCCGCCGCGTCCGGACTGCTGCTCCACGGAAACCAGCGACGAATCGTCGCCCGGTTCGCGGGCCGCCAGCAGTCGCGTGTGCCAGGCGATTTCTTCCGGCGTGTGTCGCAGGAAGTAGTCGTCCGTCAGGTGCGGCCACACTTCGCTGACTTCCGCTTCCGCAATGCCGGCGCGGCCGATGAGTTCGCGGGCATGCGCCTGGGTTTCGGCGATCAGCTCCTCGCGATCGATCGGGCTTTCCAGACCGCGGCGCAGTGCCTGCTTGGTGCGCTCGTAGAACTCGGAGAACAGCGAGGCCTTCCAGTTGTTCCAGAGTTTCGGGTTGGTGCCGCGCACGTCCGAGACGGTCAGCACGTACAGATAATCGAGATGGTTCTGGTCGCCGACGTGCTTGGCGAATTCGTGCAGTACTTTCGGATCGCTGATGTCCTTCTTCTGCGCCGTCACCGACAGGATCAGGTGATTGCGCACCAGCCAGGCCACCAGGCGCGCGTCGTAACGCGACAGACCCTGTTCGAGACAGAACGCTTCGGCATCGACGGAGCCGAGTTCCGAATGATCGCCGCCGCGGCCCTTCGCGATGTCATGGAACAGCGCGGCGAGATAGGCGAGTTCGGGCTTCGGCAACGACTGCATGATGCGCGACAGCGCCGGAAATTCGTGGTCGTACTTCGGCATCGCCAGGCGCCGCAGATTGCTGACGACGAACAGCGTGTGCGCATCGACCGTGTAGGCATGGAACAGGTCGTACTGCATGCGGCCGACGATGCGGCCGAAGGCCGGGATGTAGCGGCCGAGCACGCCGTACAGGTTCATGCGGCGCAGTTCGTGCGTCACGCCGACCGGCGCACTCAGGATGTCGAAGAACAGCCGGTGATTGCGCGGGTGCTGGCGGAATTCCTCGTCGATCAGCCACAGATGCCGCGTGATCTCGCGGATCGTCGCGGCACGCACGCCGCGGATCTCCGGATGCTGCTCGATGACGACGAACAGTTCGAGCAGCGCGGACGGATAACGATCGAACACGTCCTCGCTGGTGATCTCGACATAGTCGCTGCGGATCTGGAAGCGCGGATTCACGGGTACCGGCGTGACGTTCGCATCCGACAGGATGGCCTCGCGGAAGAGCTGCAGCAGCATTTCGTTCAGCAGTGCGACGTCCATCGCCGTGCGGTAATAGCGCTGCATGAACTGTTCGACGGCGAGCGTGTAGGTCGCGTCCTCGTAGCCGAACATCTTCGCCAGCTTGATCTGGTGATCGAACAGCAGCCGGTCTTCGCGGCGATTCGTCAGCACGTGCAGCGCGAAGCGCACCTTCCACAGGAACGCCTGCGCTGTCTTGAGCTTGCGCAGTTCGGCGCGGGTGAGGAAGCCGTGGTCGACCAGTTCGTCGAGCGAGTCGGCATTGAAGTGACGCTTCGCCACCCAGCCGATGGTCTGGATGTCGCGCAGGCCGCCCGGGCTCGATTTCACGTTCGGTTCGAGGTTGTAGGCGGTGTCGTGATAGCGGTGATGACGCGCCGTCTGTTCGGCCACCTTGGCTTCGAAGAAATCTCGCGTCGGCCAGACGCGTTCGGGCGCCAGCGCGCGTCGCATCGCTTCGAAGAGCTGTTCCGGGCCCGTGAGCAGGCGCGCCTCGATCATGGTCGTGGCGACGCTGACGTCGGCGGCGCTTTCGCGCTGGCAATCGTCGATGGTGCGCACGCTGTGGCCCACTTCGAGGCCGATGTCCCACATGAAGGTCAGGAAGCGTTCCAGGTTCGACTGCCACGGCATCGATTCGCTCTTGGGCAGCAGGATCATGATGTCGATGTCGGAACACAGGTTCAGCTCGCCGCGGCCGTAGCCGCCGACGGCGATCAGCGCGACATCGCGCGCGAAATCGCCGACGTGCAGCTTCCACGCGGTTTTCAGCAGGGTGTCGACGAGGCGCGCGCGATCGCGCACCAGTCGCTCGACGGGTTCGTCATCGGCAAAACGCTGTTTGAGGCGGTTGTCGCCTTCGGTGAGCGCCTCGCGAAACGCGGCGATGTCCGGCGTGCCGCTGTCCTGCAGGCGGTGCGACAGCGGGCTCAGGTAATCCCACGGCGGATCGCTCGTGGCGGTGCCGAGGTCTTCGATATCTTCGGTGGTGACGACGCGCATGGATGTTTTCTTATATGGGTTCAGCGCTCGGCCGCGCTCAGCGTGAGCACTTCGTATCCCGAGTCGGTCACCAGCACGGTGTGTTCCCACTGAGCCGAGAGCGAGTGGTCCTTGGTGACGACTGTCCAGCCGTCGGCCAGCAGTTTCACGTCGCGCTTGCCTGCGTTGATCATGGGTTCGATCGTGAAGGTCATGCCGGGCACCAGTTCGATGCCGGGATCGCGCTGGCGATAGTGCAGGACCTGCGGATCCTCGTGAAAGATCCGGCCGATGCCGTGTCCGCAGTATTCGCGCACGATCGACAGGTGCAGCGGATCGATCATGGCCTGGATCGCGGCGCCGATGTCGCCGAGGTGCGTCCCGGGGCGCACCTGACGGATGCCCGTCCACATGGCTTCGCGGGTCACGTCCACCAGTCGTTGCACGGCGGGATTGACCTTGCCCACGGTGAACATGCGGCTGGTGTCGCCATGCCAACCGTCCTTGATGACGGTGACGTCGATATTGATGATGTCGCCCTGCTTGAGGCGCCGGTCGCTCGGGATGCCATGGCAGACCACGTGGTTGACCGAGGTGCAGATCGATTTGGGAAAGCCGCGGTAGTTCAGCGGGGCGGGGATGGCGCGCTGCACATCCACGATGTAGTTGTGGCAGCGCTCATTTAGTTCGTCCGTGGTCACGCCGGCCACGACGTGGGGGCCGATCATGTCCAGGACGTCGGCGGCGAGACGGCCGACCTCGCGCATAGAGGCTTGTTCTGCCGGGGTTTTGATCGTGGCCTGCATAGCTGGAATGTCTGTTGAGTCAGGGAAACCGCTCGCCCGCGCATGACCGACTCCCGGCGAACACGGGCGGCGTTCAGGGGTGGTCAGTATGCGGGCGGAAGCGCCGGATGGAAGCGTCAGGTTCGGAAATCGGCTGCGTGCGAGAGAGGCAAATTTCCGGGAAAAAACCTGTGGCCAATCATTGAGTTTATGGTATAAAGCGCGCGCTTTTTTGGCAACGAATCCGTCTTTAACCACTTCTCACACTGGCCGACACGTGCGACGGGGTGCCTGGGAAACCAGGTCGTCGTATGGGACCAGTGGAGGCTCAACCCCCAAGGAGTTTGCTCATGCCCGGCATGTCCATGCGACAGATGCTGGAAGCGGGTGTTCATTTCGGACACCAGACCCGCTTCTGGAACCCCAAGATGGCCCAGTACATCTTCGGGGAGCGTAATCGAATCCACATCATCAACCTCGAAAAAACCCTGCCGATGTACAACGAGGCAGCGGGTTTCATTCGTCAGGTTGTCGCTGACGGCGGCAAGGTGCTGTTCGTCGGCACCAAGCGCTCGGCCCGTGAAGCCATCAAGGCCGAAGCGATCCGCTGCGGTATGCCCTACGTGAGCCATCGCTGGCTCGGCGGCATGCTCACCAACTTCAAGACCGTGCGTCAGTCGATCAAGCGCCTCACCAATCTCGACGAGATGGCGGCCAACGGCACGCTCGAACAGCACAGCAAGCGCGAAGCGCAGGGCCTGCGCCGCGAGCGCGAAAAGCTCGAGCGCAGCCTCGGCGGCATCAAGGACATGGAGTCGCTGCCCGACGTGCTGTTCGTGATCGACGTCGGTCACGAGCGCATTGCGCTCCACGAAGCAAAGAAGCTCGGCATTCCGGTCGTTGCGGTCGTCGATACGAACTGCGCGCCGGAAGATGTCGATTTCGTCATTCCGGGCAACGACGATGCGATGCGCGCCATTCAGCTCTACGGCGCCGGCATCGCCGATGCAGTGATCGACGGCAAGTCCTCGCTGCCTGAAGTGCCGACCGGCGAAGACGAGTTCGTCGAACTCGACGCCGAAGGCAAGCCGAAGCCCAAGACGGGCGCCGCTGCGGCTCCCGCAGCGCGTCGCGGTGGCGGCAGCAAGGCTGCAGCCGTGAAGAAGAAGGCGGGCGCGCGCAAGCGTCCTGCGCAGGATGAAGCCGCAGCTGAACCCGTGGCCGATCTCGAAGACGTCGATTCCGATTCGAGTGCCGCCGACGTGATGGCCAGCCGTGCGGCCTCCCGCAAGACGGCGGCGCCTGCAGCCGACACGCCTCCGACGACCCCTGCAGCGGAGTAATTCATGGCCGTTACAGCAGATGCAGTAAAGCAGCTCCGCGAGCGTACCGGCGCGGGCATGATGGAGTGCAAGAAGGCACTCACCGAAACCAACGGCGATCTGGATGCAGCCGCCGAGCTGATGCGCAAGAACGGTCTGGCGAAGGCGGACAAGAAAGCCGCGCGCGTCGCCGCCGAAGGCGTGATCGTGATCGAGCGTTCCGCCGATGCGAAGCGCGCCGCAATCGTCGAAGTGAACTGCGAAACGGATTTCGTCGCCCGCGAGAATGACTTCAAGGCGTACGCCACGAGTGTGGCAAAGGCCGTGCTGGCCGAGCGTCCCGCTTCGCTGGATGCGCTGCTGGCCGCAAAGTCCGAGAGCGGTGCAAGCCTCGATGAAGTGCGTCGCGCCCTGATCGCCAAGATCGGCGAGAACATCAGCGTGCGTCGTTTCGATGTCGTCGAATCACCCGTGATCGTGGGTTCCTACCTGCACGGTTCGCGCATCGGTGCGCTGGTTGCCCTGAAGAAAGGTGACGAGGCGGCGGCGAAGGACATCGCGATGCATGTTGCGGCCATCAATCCGCCGCATGTGTCGGCCGACCAGATTCCTGCCGATCTGCTGAAGAAGGAGCAGGAAATCCACGTCGAGCTGACCAAGCAGGATCCGAAGATGGTCGGCAAGCCCGAAGCGATCGTCGTCAAGGCTGCCGAAGGCCGTACCCGCAAGTGGATCAACGAAATCACGCTGCTGGGCCAGCCGTTCGTGAAGGACGACAAGCAGAGCGTCGAACAGTATCTGAAGCAGGCGGGTGCCGAGGTCGTGTCGTTCGTGCGCTATGAAGTCGGCGCCGGCATCGAAAAGAAGCAGGAGGACTTCGCCGAGGAAGTCAGGAAGCAGGTGGAAAGCTCCAAGGCGCCACCCCGCTGAGCCTCGCGATCGCGATCGAGAGAACCCCGCCACGGCGGGGTTCTCTATAATAGGGTGACGGAAGTGCGGCGCTGACAGGGATATCTTCACCGCTGTCCCTTTCGTAACGGTTTTCCAGGCAGGCAACATGACCGAACCCAGCAAAACGTCGACGACTCCATTCCCTTCCGGTCCGGGCCTGCGTCGTATTCTTCTCAAGCTCTCGGGCGAAGCCCTGATGGGTGAAGAGGACTACGGCATTGATCCCAAGATGCTCAAGCGCGTCGCCAACGAGATCCGCGAGGTCATGAGTCTCGGCCTGCAGGTGGCGGTCGTCATCGGCGGCGGCAACATTTTCCGCGGTGCTGGTCTCGCTGGCTCCGGCATGGACCGGGTGACGGGCGATCACATGGGCATGCTCGCCACCGTCATGAATTCGTTGGCCTTGCAGGACGCCGTCGAAGGGCTCGGCATGTATGCGCGGGTCATGTCGGCCATCCGCATCAACGAGGTCTGCGAGGAATACATCCGCCGGCGCGCGGTGCGGCACCTCGAAAAGGGCAGGGTGACCATTCTGGCCGCGGGAACGGGCAATCCCTTCTTCACCACCGATACGGCCGCCAGCCTGCGCGCCATCGAAATCAACGCCGACCTGTTGCTCAAGGCGACGAAGGTCGACGGCATTTATTCCGACGATCCGAAAAAGAACCCCAGCGCCACGCGCTATCAGCGCCTGACCTTCGACAAGGTGCTGACGGATCGCCTCAATGTCATGGATGCCACGGCGATCGTCATGTGCCGCGACAACAACCTGCCGCTGCGCGTATTCGATCTGACGAAGCCCGGCGAACTCATGCGCATCGTGCGCGGCGAGGATGTCGGCACGCTGGTAACGAACCCTTGAGAGGCAGCGGACGGATCGCGCACCGCGCGCCGCCGTTCGCCCATCACTGCCCGATACGGAGATTCCAATGATCGACGACATCAAGAAAGACGCCATCGAGCGCATGCAGAAATGCGTTGTGGCACTGAAGAACGAACTGAAGCGGCTGCGTACCGGGCGTGCCCATCCGAGCCTGCTCGAACACATCCGCGTCGAGTACTACGGCAATGAAGTGCCGATCAACCAGGTCGCCAATGTCGCGCTGGAAGATGCCCGCACGATCACGGTGACGCCGTGGGAAAAGCAGATGGTGCAGGCCATCGAGAAGGCCATCATGAAGTCCGATCTGGGATTGATGCCTGCCACCGCCGGCACCGTGATCCGCGTGCCGATGCCGCCGCTGACCGAAGAACGCCGCCGCGATCTGGCGAAGGTCGTCCGGCACGAGGCCGAGAGTGCGCGCGTGGCCGTGCGCAATGTGCGTCGCGACGTGATGGGCGATCTGAAGGATCTGCTGAAGGAGAAGCTCGTTTCCCAGGATGACGACCGGCGCGCCCAGGACGAGATCCAGAAGCTCACGGACAAGTACGTCGGCGAAATCGACCAGGTCCTGGCCGAAAAAGAAAAAGAACTGATGCAGGTCTGAGCCGGACAAGCCCAGTCAATGCCACCTTCCGCGGTCAGTTCGAAACAGGCTCCGTCCGCATTGCCGCGCCACGTGGCGGTAATCATGGACGGCAACGGTCGCTGGGCCGCGCGCCGCGCGCTGCCGCGGCCGGCCGGTCACCGCATGGGCGTCAAGGCGGTGAAGCAGACGGTCGAAGGCTGCGCGAAGCGCGGTGTCGAGGTGCTGACGCTGTTCGCGTTCTCCAGCGAGAACTGGCAGCGGCCGCGCGAGGAAGTCTCCATGCTCATGGGACGCTTTCTCGAAGCGCTCGACAACGAAGTCGACGACCTGCACAAGAACAATATCCGGCTGCGATTCATCGGCCGGCTGGAGCAGTTGTCGACGGCGCTGCGCGATCGCATCCAGGCCGCCGAGACGCTCACCGCGCACAACACGCGGATGACGCTCGTGATCGCCATTGCCTACGGCGGCCGCTGGGATATTTCCGTCGCGGCGCGCGAACTCGCGAGACGCTGCGTGTCGGGCGAATTGCGTGTCGACGATATCGATGAAGCATCGCTGAGCGGTTGCGTGGCCCTGGCGGGACTACCCGATCCCGATCTCTTCATCCGCACTGGCGGCGAACAGCGCATCAGTAATTTCCTGCTCTGGAATCTCGCGTACACCGAGCTGTATTTCTGCGACACGCTCTGGCCTGATTTCGGCGACGAAGAACTGGGTGCGGCGCTCGATTACTTTGCCGGCCGGCAGCGACGTTTCGGGCTGGCGCCGGGACAGGTCGAGTCGCGCTGATGCTGCGGCAGCGAATCATTACGGCCTTGCTGCTCGCGCCGCTCGCGCTGCTGGTGATTCTGTGGGTGCCGCATCCGGTCACGATGGCGGTGTTCGCGCTGCTCGTGCTGGCGGGCGCGTGGGAATGGGCGGCATTCCCCGGGTTTGCGTCCGTGCCGGCGCGAAGCGCCTATGTGGTCGCGATCGGGGCTGCGCTGGCTGTGTGCTGGTTCTCCGCTGGCGCATTCAACGCCTGGATCCTGAACGCAGCGATCCTCTGGTGGCTGTTTGCCTTTTTCTGGATCGTTTTCCTGCCGACCCGCATGAGTCGCGCACTCGGCGTACTCGCCGGATTCGCCGTGCTGGTGCCGGCGTGGGTGGCGTTGGTCGCGCTGCACGAGCGCGATCCCAACCTCGTCCTGTTCGTGCTGCTGCTCGTCGTCGCGGCGGATGTGGGCGCGTATTTCGGCGGTCGCCAGTTCGGTCGCCACAAGCTGGCGCCGAAAGTCAGTCCCGGCAAGACCTGGGAAGGGGTATTCGGCGGATTCGTCGCCGCTGCATTGATGGCGTTCGTCGGGGTCGCCTGGTTCAAGGTCGATGCGCTGCCGTTTCTTGCGGTGTGCGCGCTCGTCGTAGTCGCTTCGATCGTCGGCGACCTGACCGAAAGCCTGTTCAAGCGGCACGCAGGATTGAAGGACAGCGGCAGTCTGCTGCCGGGCCACGGCGGCGTACTCGATCGCGTCGACAGCGTGACTGCAGCGGCGCCCGTGTTCCTCGTCAGTCTCGAACTCCTGGGACTGCTGGCATGAGCACGCAGCGCACACGTGTCGCGGTGCTCGGCTCGACGGGCAGCATCGGCGTCAGCACGCTCGATGTCGTGGCGAGACATCCCGATCGCTACTCGGTGGTCGCGTTGACGGCCCACAGCAACAGCGTCCGGCTGCGGGAGCAATGCATCCGGCATCGTCCGGAGCTGGCGGTGCTGGCATCTGCGGCCGCTGCAGCGAAGCTCGAGCAGGAGCTGCGTGAGGCGGGCGTCGCAACCCGGGTTCTATCGGGAGAAGACGCGCTTTGCGAAGTCGCTTCTCACGAACGCATCGATGTCGTGATGGCCGGGATCGTCGGTGCGGCCGGTCTGAAATCGAGCCTCGCCGCCGCACGCGCGGGCAAGAAGATCCTGCTCGCGAACAAGGAAGCGCTCGTGATGTCGGGCCCGCTGTTCATGGAAGCCGTGCGGCAGGGCGGCGCGACGCTCGTGCCGGTCGACAGCGAGCACAACGCCATTTTTCAATGCCTGCCCTCGGACACCCGTGCTGGCGTGCGCAGTGCGGGCGTGAATCGCGTCGTGCTGACCGCATCGGGCGGCCCATTCCTGCGGACGGCCCGTGATGCACTGCGAGGCGTCACGCCCGACCAGGCCTGTGCGCATCCGCGCTGGGTGATGGGGCGAAAGATTTCGGTGGATTCCGCCACCCTGATGAACAAGGGACTCGAGCTGATCGAGGCCTGCCTGCTGTTCAATCTGCCGCCGGCGCAGGTCGAGGTCGTCGTCCATCCGCAGAGCATCGTCCATTCCCTGGTCGAGTACTGCGACGGATCGATGCTCGCGCAGCTGGGAAACCCCGACATGCGCGTGCCCATCGCCCATGCGCTCGGCTGGCCGCAGCGCATAGCCTCCGGTGTAGAATCGCTCGACATCGTGCGGGCCGGACGGCTCGATTTCGAAGCGCCCGACCTGGAGAAATTTCCATGTCTGGTGCTGGCGCGACGCGCTGCCGAGGCGGGAGGGACCGCGCCAGCGGTGCTCAATGCAGCGAATGAAGTGGCTGTCAGCGCTTTTCTGAGCGGACAGCTGGCCTTCGTGGAGATCCCGGCCATCATCGACCAGATCCTGTCGCAGCACGACGTGCGTTCAGTGACATCCCTGCAGGATGTCATGGCAGCGGACGGCTGGGCCCGCTCGCAGGCGCAGGCGCGCCTCGGACTCGCCGGGCCGGCCGCGGGAGTGTGTGCATGATTTCCACCGACAGCCCGGCAGAGATCCTCACTGCCATCCTCACGTTCATCGTCGCGATCGGCATCCTCGTCGCGGTTCATGAATTCGGTCATTTCTGGGTGGCGCGCCGCCTCGGCATCAAGGTGCTGCGATTCTCGATCGGCTTCGGCAAGCCGCTGTGGCAGCGCATCGCCGGCAAGGACCAGGTCGAATACGTCATCGCCGCGATCCCGCTCGGCGGCTACGTGAAGCTGCTGGATGAGCGCGAAGGCAATGTGCCTGCGAGCGAGGCGCATCGGTCCTTCAACCGCGCGCCGGTATGGAAACGCATCGCGGTGCTGCTGGCCGGCCCGGCGTTCAATCTCATCTTTGCAGTGGCGATGTACTGGGTGCTGTTCACCGCGGGACAGCCGACGCTGAAGCCGATCGTCGGCGACGTCACGGTCGAATCGATTGCGGCGAAGGCGGGCCTGAAATACGAAGACACGATTCTCGCCGTCAACGGCAAGCCGGTGGAGACGCTGGAGTCGGCGATGCTCGGCACGCTCGACGACCTCATCGACGACGGCACCATCGTCATGCGCGTGCGCGGCATCGACGGCAGCGAACGCGACGTGACCATGCAGACGGGCGAGAAGCGCCGTCAGCTGACGCAGGCCGACACCATGTTGCCGGGGCTGGGTTTCGACTTCTGGCGCCCGCGCGTCGCGGCCGACGTCGGCGAGCTGAGCGAGGGCGAAGCCGCCGCCAGGGCAGGGCTCGCGGTCGGCGACCGGATTGTCCGTATCGGCCAACAGGAAGTGAGCGATTTCCAGCAACTGGTGCAACTGATCAAACCCAATGCGAACCAGCAGATCACGTTCACCGTGGAGCGGAACGGACAGACGCTGGAACTGCCGGTGACGATCGGCGAGTCGATCGAGAACGGCCAGTCCATCGGGCGCATCGGCGTTGCACCCAGCGGCAGGATCCTCGACAGCAATATCAAGCGCGAGGACATGCTTGCGGTGCAGAAGTACGGCGCGCTGGACGCCGTCGGCAAGGCCGCCGAAAAGACCTGGGACATGTCGGTCTTCACGCTCAAGATCGTCGGCCGGATCGTGACCGGCGACGTGTCGCTCAAGAATCTGTCCGGTCCGATCGCCATTGCCGAAACAACGGGTTTCGCGGCGCGACAGGGCTGGCGGACTTTCTTCAGCACCCTGGCGCTGATCAGCATCAGCCTGGGCGTGCTGAACCTGCTGCCCATCCCCGTCCTCGACGGCGGGCAGATTGTTTATCAGCTCGCGGAACTGGTGAAAGGCAAGCCTGTCTCAGAGCGAGCACAACTGTTCGGCCAGCAGATCGGCATCGCCGTGCTGATCCTCATGATGTCGCTGGCTTTCTACAACGACATTGCACGACATCTGGCACCGTAACCCGCAGGGCCTGAATCTGATGCGTTTGAGAACAATTATTCACGCAACGCTTGCGCTTGCGGCTGGCAGTGCCATCGCAACCTATCCGGTCGCCGCCAGCGCGCAATCCTCGGCGTTTACCGTCGGCGACATCCGCATCGAAGGCCTGCAGCGTATTTCCGAAGGCACGGTCTTCAACTACCTGCCGGTGAACATCGGCGATCAGCTCGATCAGCGCCGGGTGGCGGAGTCGTTGCGGGCGCTGTATGCGACGGGGTTCTTCAAGGACGTCGAACTGCGCCGCGATGGCGGCACGCTGGTCGTTGCGGTGGTCGAACGGCCTTCGATCGAGAGCTTCGAGATCAAGGGCAACAAGGACATCAAGACCGAGGACCTGCAGCGCTCGCTGCGCAACGTCGGTCTCGCCACCGGCAAGACCTTCGACCAGTCCGTGCTCGACGAGGTGAAGCAGTACCTCACCGACCAGTACTTCTCGCGCGGCAAGTACGCAGTGCGCGTCGATGCCAAGGTGGAGGAAGTACCGGGCAACAAGGTCAAGGTGTCGGTCGACATCGTCGAAGGCAAGCGTGCGCGCATCCGTCAGATCAACATCGCCGGCAACACGGCGTTTCCGGACGAGGATCTGCAGGAAACGTTCGAACTCAAGACGCCGAACTGGCTGTCCTGGTACAAGCAGGACGATCGCTACGCCCGCGAGGCGCTGTCGGGCGATCTCGAAAAACTGCGGTCCTATTACATGGACCGCGGTTACGCCAACTTCGCCGTGACCTCGACCCAGGTGGCGATCGCGCCGGAGAAGGATGACATCTTCGTCACGATCAACGTGAACGAGGGCGACGTCTATAAAGTCTCCGAGGTCAAACTCGCCGGCAACATGGTGGTGCCGGAGTCGGAACTGAAGCGACTCATCCTGATCCAGCCGGGCGATACGTATTCGCGCAAGTTCATCACCGCCACGACCGAGGCGATGAAGATGCGCCTGGGCTTCGACGGTTATGCCTTCGCGACGATCGATCCGGTGCCGCAGGCCAACGAGGAGACCAAGGAAATTTCCCTGACCTTCGTCGTCGATCCGAAGAATCGCGTGTACGTGCGTCGCGTGAATTTCAATGGCACGACCGGCGTGAACGACGAAGTCTTCCGTCGCGAAATGCGCCAGCTCGAAGGCGCGTATCTGTCGAACACGGCGGTCGAGCGTTCGAAGCAGCGTATCCAGCGTCTGCCGTTCATCGAAAAGGTCGAAGTCGAGAACACACCCGTGCCGGGTGCGGCGGACCTGGTCGACGTCGATTTCGAGATCAAGGAAGGTCTGCCGGGACAGTTCGGCGGCGGTATCGGCTACTCCGAATCGCAGTCCGTCATCCTCAACGGCAGCTTCACGCACTCGAACTTCATGGGTACCGGCAATCGCGTGCAGGCGGAAATCAATTCGGGTCGTTATGCCAAGAGCTACAGCTTCTCGCATACGGATCCGTACACGACCATCGACGGCGTGCGCCGCACCATTTCGCTGGGCTATCGCGACGTCACGCAGTTCACGTCGGCGACGTCGGACTTCGACACCACGACCGCGACGGCCGGCATCGGCTACGACTATCCGATCACCGAATACCAGTACCTGAGTTTCGGTCTGTCGGCACAGCAGGCCGAACTGGCCACGACCTCGCTGGGCAGCGCCGCGGAAGCCAATGACTGGGTGCGCAACAACGGCAATCCGACCATCGAATGTATTGCGCAGACCGACCTGACGGTGCCCTGCGAGGAGTATCCGAACTACTCGCTGTTCCGTTCGAAATTCCGCACTTACGAGCTGAATACGGGCTGGAGCTTCGACTCGCGCAACCGCACGATTTTCGCCACGGCCGGCACCCGCCAGCGCCTGAGCCTGAGCTACACCCTGCCGGGCAGCGAAGTGGAATTCTGGACCGCCTCGTACGACCTGCTGAAATTCATCCCCATCTGGCGCGACTTCAAGCTGATGGTGAACGTCGAACTGGCCTACGGCGAGCCGCTGGGCGACACCACCGGCCTGCCGCCGTATCGTCAGTTTTTTGCCGGCGGTCCGGACTCGGTGCGCGGCTTCCGGGAAAGCCGCCTCGGCCCGAAGGACAGCTTCGGGCGCCCCTACGGCGGCAACATCAAGACCATCGCCCAGGCGGAACTGCTGCTGCCGATGCCCGAAAAATGGCGTAACAGCGCGCGCTTCAGCCTGTTCTACGACATCGGCAACGTGTTCTCGAATCAGGACATCAACTTCGTCGGGCCGCCCGATCCGACCACCGGCGCGCAGCAGCCGGTCGACTACAAGTTCAGTTATGATGAGCTGAAGCAGTCGGCGGGCGTTGCCGTGCAGTGGCTGGCGCCTCTGGGCGTCTTCCGGTTCAGCTACGCGGTGCCGCTGAATGACGAGCGCGGGGATACGCTGAACCGCTACGGGGACGAAACCGAAGGGTTCCAGTTCTCGATCGGTCAGGCGTTCTGACATTCAACAGATACAACTCGGACGAAGGTTTTTTTCATGGCACGTTTGAGCATTTGCGGACTCGTTCTTTCGACCGGCCTGGCGATGCTGGCGCCCCTCGGCGCGGCGCATGCCGACATCAAGATCGCCGTGGTGAATGTGCCGCGGCTGCTCGAAGAGGCGCCTCAGGCGAAATCGGCGATGCAGGCGCTGCAGGATGAATTTGCGCCGCGCCAGCGTTCCATCGTTGCGCAGCAGAAGGACCTGAAGGCGAAGGAAGAAAAGCTGCAGCGCGACGGTGCGGTGATGGCCGAGAACGAGCGTCGCAATGCCGAAAAGGATCTGCGCGACGGCCAGCGCGAAATGCAGCGCAAGCAGAACGAATATGTCGAAGACCTCAACCTGCGTCGCAATGAGGAACTCGGCAAGCTGCAGCGCTCGCTGCTGCAGGAAGTGCAGGCGTTCGCACGCACCTCGGGCTATGACGTCGTGCTCGGCGACGGCGTGCTGTACGTCAACGAGTCGATGGACATCACTGCGCAGGTGCTGAGCGCACTGCAGGCCCGCTTCAAGGCGGGCGGCCCGGCGAAGCCCGCCGCCACGACACCGCCGAAGCCGGCTGCTCCGCCGGCCAAGCAATAAGCCGCCGACGCCACACGCAGGCCCCCCATGAGCTTCACCCTGGGGGAATTGGCGGTTCGCTTTGGCTGCTCGCTGAAAGGCGATCCCGATGCCCGCGTCTCCCGCGTCACCACGCTGGAAGACGCGGGTCCCGACGCCGTCACGTTCCTCGCCAATCCCAAGTATCGCCGCTACCTGTCGCAGACCCGCGCCGGTGCGGTGATCGTCGAACCGCGCCTGGCTGACGCCTGTCCGGGCGCGGCGCTGATCGGTCCCAATCCCTACGCGACCTATGCCCGCATTGCGGCGTTGCTGCATCCGGTGCCTGCCGCCGATCCCGGTGTCCATCCATCTGCCGTCGTCGATGCCTCGGCGCAGATCGATCCGACCGCTGCGATCGGGCCGCGTGTCGTGATCGAGGCGGGCGTCGTCGTCGGGCCGAGAGCCGTCATCGGACCGGGCTGTGTCGTCATGCGGGGTACCCGGATCGGCGCAGATACCCGGCTCGTTGCGAACGTCACGCTCTGCCACGACGTGAGCCTTGGCGAACGCTGCCTGCTGCATCCGGGCGCCGTCATCGGCGCGGATGGTTTCGGCCTGGCGCCCGATCGCGGCGAATGGCTCAAGGTGCCGCAGATCGGCAGCGTACGGATCGGCAACGACGTGGAAGTCGGTGCGAGCACGACGATCGATCGCGGCGCGATCGAAGACACCGTCATCGGCGACGGCGTCAAGCTCGACAACCAGATCCAGATCGCCCACAACGTCCGCATCGGGGCGCATACGGCGATTGCAGGCTGCGTCGGTATTTCCGGCAGCGCGGTCATCGGCCAGCGCTGCATGATCGGCGGCATGGTCGGCGTCGCCGGCCATCTCACGATCTGCGATGACGTCGTGGTGACCGGCAAGTCCTTCGTCTCCGGCAGTATCCGCAAGCCCGGGTACTACTCGAGTGGACTACCCATCGACGAAACCGCCAGATTCCGCAAGAATGCGGCGCGCTTCAATCAGCTCGACGACATGGCGCGTCAGGTGCGACGACTGCGTCGTGGCGCGGGCGAGTCGACCGGAAAGGACGAAGAAGCGGACCTGCCGGGCGACGAGCCGTCCCCGTAGCAGACACTGGCAGCACCGCAAGGGGAGCGAATGACCGAGACCGGCAAGACGGAGCAGGGCGATCAGGTCCTGACGATGGACATCAACGAAGTGCTGCGCCGCCTGCCGCACCGGTATCCCTTCCTGCTGGTCGACCGCGTCCAGGAATGCATTGCCGGCAAGTCGATCCGGGCGCTCAAGAACGTGACGTTCAACGAGCATTTCTTTCCCGGGCATTTTCCGCACCGGCCGGTGTTTCCGGGCGTCATCATCCTCGAGGCGCTGGCGCAGACTGCCGGCATCCTCGCATTCGTGACGGCCGGTCAGTATCCCGATGCATCCCGCCCGATGTACTTCGTCGGTATCGACAGCGCGCGCTTTCGCCGCCCCGTTGAGCCGGGCGATCAGCTGATCCTCAAGGCGACGCTGGAGCGCCAGATGCGCGGCATCTGGAAGTTCTCCACGGTGGCCGAAGTGGACGGCGAGGTTGCCACCAGCGCCGAAATGATGGTGGCACCGGGAACCGCCAAATAGACTTCGACCATGGCCATTCACCCCACAGCCCTGATCGCGCCCGATGCGGTGTTGTCGCCCGATGTGGAAATCGGCGCGTATTCCGTGATTGGTGCGGGGGTGACGATCGGGCCGGAATGCTGGGTCGGCCCGCACGTCGTCATCGACGGACCGACCACCATCGGTCGCGGCAACAGGATCTTCCAGTTCGCCTCCATCGGCGCCGCGCCGCAGGATCTCAAGTACAAGGGCGAGCCGACGCGGCTGGAGATCGGCGACCGCAACGTGTTCCGCGAGAACTGCACCATCAATCGCGGCACCACCAAGGACCAACTCGTCACGCGCATCGGCAGCGACAACCTGTTCATGGCCGGCTCGCACGTCGGCCACGACTGCGTGATCGGCTCGCATTGCGTCTTCGCCAACTACGCGACGCTCGGCGGACACGTCGAGATGGGTGACTGGGTGCATCTCGGCGGCTTCGCCGGCGTGCATCAGTTCTGCAAGATCGGCGCGCACGCTTTCATCGCCAACAACACGGCCGTCACGCGCGACGTGCCGCCGTACGTGATGGCTGTCGGCCGGCCCGCCGAACCGCACAGCGTCAATGCGGAAGGGCTCAAGCGCCGCGGCTACACGCCCGATCAGATCCGCAACATTCGCAAGGCCTACCGCATCCTGTACCGCTCGAAGCTCAAGCTGGTCGATGCGACCGAAGAACTGAGCGCGCTGGTGCCGGACCAGCCGGAACTCAAGGCGTTCGTGGATTTCCTCAACGACACGACGCCGCGGCGCGAGAGAGTGGGGATCGTCAGGTGAGGGCGACTGGCGGCTGGCGACTGGCCGCTGGCCAGAGGGAAAATGCCTTTCCTTGTCTGGCCAGTCGCCCGTAGCCAGCCGCCAGCCGCCCACCTCCCGTGTCCGCTCCCCTCATCGTCCTCGTCGCCGGCGAAACCTCCGGCGACAATCTCGGCGCCAGGCTGATTCATGCCCTGCGCGAACGCCTTCCCGGCGCGCGATTCGCCGGCATCGCCGGCCCGCGCATGATCGCGGAAGGCTGCGAAGCGTGGGAGCACATCGACAGCCTGTCCGTGATGGGCCTGATCGAGATCATCCCGCACCTGCCGCGTCTGCTGCGGATCCGTCGCGAACTCATCGATCGCGTCCTGCGCGATCCTCCCGCGGTGTACGTCGGCGTCGATGCGAAGGAGTTCAACCTGCGGCTCGCGCCGCGGTTGAAGGAAGCGGGCATTCCCGTCGTCCAGTACGTCAGCCCGCAGGTGTGGGCCTGGCGGCAGGGGCGCGTGGAGACGATCGGCAAGGCGGTCGACCTGGTGCTGTGCCTGCTGCCGTTCGAAAAGCCTTTCTACGATGCCCATCAGGTGAAGGCCGAATTCGTGGGGCATCCGCTGGCCGATCAGATCCCCATGCATCTGGATGCGGCGTCGGCGCGGCGAGCGCTGGGTCTCGATGAAGCCAGCACGTACATCGCGCTGCTGCCGGGCAGTCGCGGCGGTGAAGTCTCGCGGTTGGGGCCGGACTTTGCGCAGACGGTCCGCTGGATGCGCGAATGCCGGCCCGACATCCGCTTCATCGCGGCGATGGCGAGCGGCAAGGTTCGCGATGTCTTCGAAGAAGCGCTGTCCAGGGCGGGCGTTCTCGATCTCGTCCGCGTCTTCGACGGTCGCGCCCAGGAAGTCATGGCGGCCAGCGACGCCATCCTGCTGGCCTCGGGCACGGCGACGCTCGAAGCCACGCTCGTCAAGCGGCCGATGGTGGTGGCCTATCGCTTGAGCTGGTTTACAAGTTTTCTCCTCAAGCATTTGAAACTGTTCAAGGCGCCGTTCTTTGCCCAGCCCAACCTGCTGGCAGGCCGACAGATCGTCCCCGAATATTTCAACAGCGAAGTCCGTGCCGACGTGCTGGGGCCCGCGCTCATCGATCAACTGGAGCGTGCCGATCGGGCAGAGCTCGTGCAAACTTTCACCCGGATCCACGAGACGCTGCGGCGGGACGCCAGCGCGAGTGCGGCCGATGCAATCGTCCACCTGGTGAAGGCAAACAACGGGCAGTGAAGATCAGAGTTTCGAAAGCCACTGCAATACGCGGGAACGGTCCGACTTCGCTGACGCTGGCGCTGAACAAGCCCGGCCTGGTTGCGGGAGTCGATGAGGCAGGGCGCGGTCCGCTCGCCGGTCCGGTCGTGGCGGCGGCCGTGGTTCTCGATCCGCGTCGCCGCATCCACGGCATTCGCGATTCCAAGCAGCTCGATGCGGCCGAACGCGAGGAACTCGCGCTCAAGATCATGCAGCACGCACTCGCCTGGTCCGTCGCCTGGGCAGATGTCGAAGAGATCGACTGCCTCAATATCCTCGAAGCGACCTATCTCGCGATGCGCCGTGCCCTGATGGGCCTGCACCTCTGTCCCGCGCACGTCGAGATCGACGGCAATCGCTGCCCCTCGTTCGCCGGTCTCGGGCTCGATTGCACCTTCGAAGCCATCATCGATGGCGACGCGCTGCGCCGCTCCATCGGCGCGGCGTCGATTCTCGCCAAGGTGCGGCGCGATGCGATGATGGTCGATCTCGACCGGCTGTATCCGCAGTACGGTTTCGCCGTCCACAAGGGTTACGGCACGCCGCAACACTGCGCGATGCTCGAGAACTTCGGTCCGTCGCCGATCCATCGTCGCTCCTTCGAGCCGGTGCGCCTCGCCGCCGAACGCTGCCGGGCCGTCGCCTGATTCGCGCGTCGATGTCCTTCGTTCACCTGCATCTGCATACCGAGTACTCGCTGGTCGACAGCGTGGTGCGCATCACGCCGGAAGGCGAGGGCACCGTCGGCCTCATGGAGTCGGTCGCGCGTGCCGGCATGCCGGCCGTGGCGCTGACGGACCAGAGCAACCTGTTCGCGATGGTGAAGTTCTACAAGGCCGCGCAGTCGGCCGGCGTGAAGCCCGTCATCGGCGTCGACCTGCTGATGCGCGAGAGCGGTGATCGCGTCGAGCCCACTCGCCTGGTGCTGCTGTGCCAGAACGATGCCGGCTACAAGAACCTCACGCGGCTGGTCAGCCGCTCGTATCAGGAAGGCCAGCAGAAGGGTGTACCGACGGTCGACCCCGCCTGGCTGACGCATGACTCGGTCAGCGGACTGATCGCCCTGTCGGCGGCGGGCGAGGGCAACGTCGGCCGCGCCATCAATGCGGGCCACATGGACGTCGCGCGCGAACTGCTGCAGCAGTGGCAGGCCCTGTTCGGCAATCGTTACTACCTGGAACTGCAGCGCATCGGCCGCGAGGGCGAAGAGCGGCACATTCGCGGCGCGCTCGAACTCGCCGTGGCGTGCGGCGTGCCGGTCGTCGCCACCAACAATGTGCGGTTCGTGCGGCCCAGCGATTTCCAGTCGCACGAAGCGCGCGTGTGCATCCACGAGGGCGTGCCACTGGATGCGCCGAACCGGCCGCGGCGCTACACCGAAGAGCAGTACCTGAAATCGCCGGAAGCCATGGCGCAGCTGTTCCGCGACATTCCGGAGGCCCTCGCCAATTCCGTCGAGATCGCGCGGCGCTGCAGTCTCGAACTTACGCTCGGCAAGTCGGTGCTGCCGGCGTATCCGGTGCCGTCGCAGATGAGCACCGAGGAATTCCTGCGCGAAGAATCCGCGCGCGGCCTGGCGCAGCGCCTGGAAAAGCTGTCGGAGCAGCCCGCCGCCGGCCGCGTGATTCCGCGCGAGGAATACGAAGCGCGCCTGCAGATCGAACTCGGCGTGATCTGCCAGATGGGCTTCGCCGGCTACTTCCTGATCGTCGCCGACTTCATCCGCTGGGCGCGCGAGAACGGCGTGCCGGTCGGGCCGGGTCGCGGTTCCGGCGCGGGCTCGCTGGTTGCCTATGCGCTCGCGATCACCGATCTCGATCCGTTGCAGTACGACCTGCTGTTCGAACGCTTCCTCAATCCCGAACGCGTCTCGATGCCCGACTTCGACATCGACTTCTGCATGGACGGCCGCGACCGGGTCATCGACTACGTTGCCGAGCGCTACGGGCGCGAGCGCGTCTCGCAGATCATCACCTACGGCACCATGGCGGCGAAGGCCGTGGTGCGCGACGTGGCGCGCGTCTACGGGCTGAGCTACGGCTTCGCCGATTCCATCGCCAAGCTGATTCCGTTCGAACTCGGCATCACCCTGAAGGACGCGCTCGAAAAGGAACCGGAACTCAAACGCCGCTACGAGACCGAGGAGGAAACCCGCAGCGTCATCGACATGGCCATGTCGCTCGAAGGCCTCGTGCGCAACGCCGGCATGCACGCGGGCGGCGTCGTCATCTCGCCGTCGGTGCTCACGGATTTCGCGCCGCTGTTCTGCGACGAGAACGGCCAGAGCCTCGTGACCCAGTACGACAAGGACGACGTCGAAGCCGTCGGCCTGGTCAAGTTCGACTTCCTCGGCCTGCGCACGCTCACGATCATCGACTGGACGCTCAAGCTCATCAACACCGAGCGCAGCAGGAAGGGCGAGCCGCCGCTCGACCTGAAGGCCATCGCGCTGGACGACGATGCGACCTACGAAAACATCTTCAGACAGGCGCAGACCGTTGCCGTCTTCCAGTTCGAATCGCACGGCATGCAGCGCATGCTCAAGGACGCGAAGCCCGACCGCTTCGAGGACCTGATCGCGCTCGGCGCGCTGTTCCGCCCCGGTCCGATGGACCTGATTCCCAGCTTCGTCGCCCGCAAACACGGGCGCGAAGGCATCGAGTATCCCGACCCGCGCGTCGAGCCCATCCTGAAAGAGACCTACGGCATCATGGTCTACCAGGAACAGGTCATGCAGATGGCGCAGATCATCGGCGGCTACACGCTGGGCGGCGCCGACCTGCTGCGTCGTGCGATGGGCAAGAAGAAGCACGAGGAGATGGTCAAGCAGCGCGCGATCTTCCGCGAAGGCGCAGCGAAGAGCGGGCGTACGGCGCAGCAGGCGGACGCCATCTTCGACCTGATGGAAAAGTTCGCCGGCTACGGCTTCAACAAGTCGCACGCGGCGGCCTATGCGGTGCTGTCGTACCACACGGCGTGGTTGAAGACGCATTACCCGGCGGCGTTCATGTCGGCCGTACTCTCGTCCGACATGGACAAGACCGACAAGGTCGTGACCTTGATCGACGAGGCGCGGCGCATGCGCCTGAAGGTCGAACCGCCCGACGTGAATCACTCGCAGTACATGTTCACGGTGTCGGGCGAGCGCAGCATTCGCTATGGGCTGGGCGCCATCAAGGGCGTGGGCCAGTCGGTGGTCGAGATGCTGGTGGCCGAGCGCGAAGCCAACGGCCCGTATCGCGATCTGCCGGACCTGTGCCGTCGCAGCGACCAGAACCGCATGAACCGTCGCGTGCTGGAAGCGCTGATCCGCTCCGGCGCCGCCGATTCGCTCGGCGCCAATCGCGCCACGCTCATGCACGCGCTGCCGGCTTCGATGCAACTGGCCGATCAGACGATCAAGGCGCGCGTCGTGGGACAGAACGACATGTTCGGCCTGATGGACACGACGCCGAGCGCGCCGGCTGTCGTCACCACGCAGACATTGCCCGACTGGAGCCGACGCGTCCGGCTCGACGGCGAGCGCGACACGCTGGGCCTGTATCTCACCGGACATCCCTTCGAGGAGTACGAGGAAGAGGTGCGTCCCGTGATCAGCGGCCGCATTGCCGACGTCACGGGCGACAAGCCGGTATCGACCGGCGAAGGCTTCCAGTTCCGCGGCAAACCGGCGACCGTCGGCGGCATGGTGTTCGATCTGGGCAAGCGCGGCAGCCGCATCGTCTTCACCCTGGACGACCGCAGCGGCCGTCTCGAATGCTCGATGTTCGAAGACGTCTACCAGCAGTACCGCAACCAGATCGCCAAGAGCGCCATCCTGATCGTCGAAGGCTCGCTGCGCTTCGATGAATTCATCGAAGGCTGGCGACTCAACGCCAAGCGGGTGATCGACATCGATCAGGCCCGCGAGCTCTATGCGCGCCGCCTCGTACTGCGCTGGCCGGCCGACGCCGGCCCGGACTTCGTCCGCAAACTGGAAAGCACACTGCGTCCCTTCCGCGGCGGTCGCTGCAGCGTTGCCATCCGCTACTACAGTTCTGCAGCGCGAGCAGACCTGGTGCTGTCGGAAGAGTGGATGGTGAAGCCGAGTCGCGAACTGACCGAGAAACTGTCGCAGCTGGTCGGCCACGACGGCCTGCGGCTGATCTACGCCTCGCAGAATTCCTAGAAGAACCGGAGTTTCACACGGAGTTCACGGAGATCACGGAGGTCGGAGAAGAGAATTTCCACGGGGGACACGGGGAACACGGGGTCTCGGAACAGAAGATCTTCTTGTCCCCGTGCTCCCCGTGGAAACATTCTTTGTTCTTTTTCCTTCCGACCTCCGTGCTCTCCGTGATCTCCGTGTGAAATTCTTGATCCGCTTCCGGCATCTTCGCCGGCTACAATGCCGCGATGCCCACCTCCCGCCTGATCGCGCTCATCGCCGGAAATTTCTTTGTCGCGACCAGTTTCATGGCGGTCGGCGGGTTGCTCAACGAGATTGCCGCCGCGCTGGACATTTCCGTCGAGCGGGCAGGACTGCTGATTGCCGCCTTCGGTGTCTCGGCGGCGATCTGTGCGCCGGTGCTGGCGACGCTGGGCTCGCACATCGATCGTCGCAAGCTGCTCACGGCATCGATGGCGGTCTGCGCCATTGCCAACATCGGCAGCGCATTCAGTCAGACCTACGATCAATTGCTGTGGGCGCGGATCCTGGCTGCCGTGACATCGGCGGTCTACACGCCGCAGGTCGCGGCCACCGTCAGCATGCTGGTGCCGGAAAACGAGCGCGCGCCGACGCTCGGCAAACTCATGGTGGGCTGGGCCATCGGCTCGGTGGTCGGCAACCCGCTGTCGGTGATGATCGGCAGCACCTTCGGCTGGCGCATGTCGTTCGTGTTCATGGGCGGGGCGAGCGCGCTCATCGCAGCGTTCGTGTGGGGGTCGATTCCCGCCGGCGTGCGCACGCCGCCGCTGAACCTCGAGCGCTGGTACCAGGTATTCAAGTCGCCCGCGCTGCGCTGGCTCACTGCGGCGACCGCGCTTACCAACGTCGGCGGCAGCGTGATGTTCAGCTTCCTGGCGCCGATCGCAAAGGCGGTGCTGGACGTGTCGGGCGCGATGCTGGCCGCGTTGTTCTTCGTGTCGGGCGTCGGCGGCCTGATCGGCAATGTGCTCAGCGTGCGCATGGTCCGCAAGGTCGGCGCCGCCAACGTCGCCTACAAGTGCAACGTCGCGGCGGCCGCGATGATGCTGGTATGGCCGCTGGCCGCCGGCTGGCTCGGCGCGGTCTTCGTCGTGCAGTTTCTCTGGAGTCTCGGCGGAGCAGGGTTTCCGGCCGTGCAGCAGGCGCGACTCGTCGCGGTGGCGCCGTTGCTTGCCGGCGCGACGATCGCTCTCAACTCGTCGGTGACGTATCTCGGCGGCTCTGCCGGCGCGACCATCGGCGCCACAGTGTGGACGCTGCTTCCGCCCCGCTTCATTCCGTGGGTAGGACTGCTGTTCATCGTCGCCGCGCTGGTGTGTTCGGTGCGCGGCGAAAAAGCAGCCCGCGAGTTGCCGCCCGGCTGATCGCTGCCGGAACCTCCCGGGCGACCGGACGTTCTGGGGGTGATGAGCGCGCGCGATCCACATTCCGTTTTTTCGCGTACGCCGCGCTGGGTGTGGGTGCTCGCGGCATCCGTCGCCGTCATTGCCGTCCTGATCGCGATCTGGGACTGGAACTGGTTCAAAGGCCCGGTCGAACGTCGGGTGACGGCAGCGACCGGCCGCGAGTTTCATATCCGCGGCGATCTCGATGTCGATCTCGGCTGGCGTCCGCGTATCACGGCGCAGGATCTGCACCTCGCGAATGCGGACTGGTCGAAGCGCCCCGAGATGACATCGGTCCGGCAGCTCGATCTGCGCATCGCATTGCTGCCGCTGCTGCGTGGACGAGTGCAACTTCCGTACATCGCGCTGGATGAACCGAAGCTCGTGCTGGAGCGCAGCGACAAGGGCGTCGGCAACTGGGTGTTCGAGACGCAGAAGGACAGGAGTTCCTCGGGAAGCGCGCCGCAGATCGGTCAGCTGAACGTCAGCAACGGGCGACTCGAGTTCCATGAGCCGGTGCTGAAAACGGACGTGACGCTCGCGGTTCGCAGCGGCAAGCCGGGCAGGAACGAACGCGCACCGCTGCTCGCCGACGGCAAAGGCTCGTGGCGCGGCCATCCCTTCGAACTCGAAGGACGCGTCGATTCCCCGCTGGATCTGCAGGATCAGGAGAAGCCCTATCGCATGGACGTGCGAGCCCGCGCCGGTCAGACGCGCGCCCACGCCAGCGGTGCGCTGCAGGGGCAGCTGCAGATTGAAAACTTCGATGCCGACTTTGCCCTTGCCGGCGCCAATCTCGCCGATCTCTACGAGCTGCTCGGCATCTCGCTGCCCGACACGTCGCCCTATGCGTTGCAGGGCAAGCTGGATCGCAAGGGCGACGTGTGGAGCTATCGCAAGTTCAGCGGCAAGGTCGGCGACAGCGATCTGTCGGGCGATGCGAGCATCGATATCGGTGGCGAGCGTCCGAAGCTGACCGCCGCGCTGGTGTCGCAACGTCTGGACTTGGACGATCTCGCCGGATTCGTCGGCGCGCCGCCTTCGGCAAAGTCCGGCGAGACGGCCAGCGATGCGCAGAAGCAGCAGGCAGCGGAACTCGAGGCGAAGCCGACGGTGCTTCCCGATCAGCCGTTCCGGCTGGAAAAGCTGCGCGTGATGGATGCGGACGTTACCTTGAAGGCGCAGGCCATCGATGCGCCGAAACTTCCCCTCGAGGCGATGGACACGCACCTGGTGCTGGAGAACGGCGTGCTCAGGCTCGATCCGCTCGATTTCCACGCCGCCGGCGGTTCGATCGCTTCCCGGATCACGCTCGACGCGCGCGAGACATCGATCCAGACGACGCTGGTGGCGGACGTACGCGGGCTGGAGCTGCCGAAGCTCTTTCCGTCCGTCGAGATCACGAAGAAGGGTGCGGGCAAGGTCTCCGGCGTCGCCGCGTTCACGGCGCAGGGCAATTCGATCGCCCACATGGCGGGCAGTGCGAACGGCGACATCGGCCTGATCATGGGCTCGGGCCACATCAGCAATCTGCTCATCGAACTCGCCGGACTCGACGTGGCCGAGTCGCTGAAATACCTGCTCGACAAGGATCGCGAAATTCCGCTGCGTTGCGCCTATGCGGATTTCCGGATCGTCGACGGGGAGATGACGACGCGCGGACTGGCCTTCGACACCACGGATACGGTGATCTTCGGCGAGGGCGACATCAATCTGCGCAGGGAGGCGTTCGATCTGCGTCTGAATCCGCAGCCGAAGGACAGGAGTCCGCTGACCTTGCGCACGCCGCTGAAGATCGGCGGCTCCTTCAAGGATCCGTCATTCCGTCCGGAGATCGGCCCGCTGGCCGCGCGAGTGGGAGCGGCAGCGGCGCTCTACAGCCTGGCGCCGCCGGCGGCATTGCTGGCGCTGATCGAAACGGGGCCGGGGGAGAGCATCGATTGCGGGCCGGCGGACGGGAGGATTGAGAAGGGGGAAGAGGCCGCAAAAGACCGCACAGGAGAATAGAAGATCTTTCCTGGTGCGGCCTTTGCGGCGTTTCTGTTTCCGGCAGAGGCCGGCTGAAGCCGGCCCCACAGGAAGAGGTCGGACTCAATCCGCTTTTACTGCTTCGACCTGGATCTGCAGCTTCACTTCCTGCTTGAACCCGAAAGCCTTGCCGTAGCTCACGCCGAAGTCTTCGCGATTGAGGGTCGCGCTGGCGTCCGCGCCGCAGGTTTCCTTCTTGTTCATCGGATTCGGTTTGCACAGGAAGCTGTCGATCTTCAGCTTCACCGGCTTGGTTACGCCGTGCAGTTCCAGGGTGCCGTCGACTTCGGTGGGCGCGCCGTTCTTGAAGCCGGCGAGCTTGCCCTTGTAGGTCGCGGTCGGGAACTTGGCGACGTCGAAGATATCCGGGCCCTTCGCATGCTCATTGAGCTTGTCGTTGCCGAAGTCGATCGAGGTCACGTCGATCCTGATGTCGACCGTACCCGTCTTGCCTTCCTTGTCGTAGGTCACCGTGCCGGACGAGGAATTCAGCTTGCCGCGCCAGACCGACAGCCCGCCCATGTGATCCGCCTCGAAGCTCGGATAGGTGTGGGTGGGATCGATGTCGTAGGTCACGGGTGCGGCGAAGGCCGCGCCGGTGCCCAGCAATGTCGCGACGATCAGGCTCAGGGTCTGCTTCTTCATGCATGCATCCTCATGGATAACGGGAAAGCGCTGCATATTCCGCAATCGTTCCCGCTTTGGGAATCCGGGTAAACGGAATAAATGTCATTCTGCCGGCGCGACGGATCCGGATCAGCCGCCGGCGCGTTTGGCCTTCCATCCGCGCCGGGTCAGTTCTTCGACCAGCCGGTCGCGATGATCGCCCTGGATTTCGATGCGGCCGTTCTCGACACCGCCGCCGGAGCCGCACTTCTTCTTGAGTTCGGTCGCGAGCGCGGCGAGATCGTCGGCCGGCAGACCCAGCCCGCTGACGACCGTGACGCCCTTGCCCTTGCGACCCTGCGTCTCGCGGCTGACGCGCACGACGCCGTCGCTGCTCGTCTTGCCTGGCGTGCCTTTCTTGCAGACGCATTCGGCGGCTGCACGCAGGCAATTGGGACAACGCTCGCCCACACCGGTGGAATAGACGATGCCGCCGCCATCGGCGATCCGCGAATCTTTGCGAGGGGCGTTCATGGAGCAAGAGTTTCACACAGAGATCACGGAGAACACAGAGTTCAAGGCGAAGAGAAGAAAGTTTCCACAGGGGACACGGGGACCACGGGGACCAGAAAAGATTTCTGCTCCGAACCCAGTGTTCCCCGTGTTCCCTTTCTTCCCCCGTGGAAATTCTTCTCTCTTGATCTCCGGCTCCGTGGCCTCCGTGCTCTCCGTGTGAAATCGATCTCCGATCTACTCCGCGACCGGTGCCGGCGGCGGGCTGTGGTCTTCCAGCAGTTCGATGCCGACGCGGTCGGGGCCTTCGATGAAGGCATACCGCAGGCGTCCGCCGGCGATTTCCTTCGGTTCGGCGGTGACCGTGACACCGGCCTTGCGCAGCCGATCGAGCGTGGCGTCGAGATCGGTGACGGAGAAGCCGAGGTGGTCGATGACGCGGCCGCGGGTCGGCGCGAACTCCGTACGGCCCTGCCATTGATCGGGCGCGTTCTTCCGGACGTGTTCGACGGGATAGATGATCATGCTCACGTGATCGGCCGTGACGAACGCCGCCGGTCCGATCTGATTGCCGCGAAACTCGCGCTTGTCCTTCTGGGCTACTGCGCGCAAGCCGAAGTGCTTCGCATACCACTCGCCCGCGGCCGGCGGATCGGCGCTGAACAGGTGCACGTGACCGAAATCGTGGTGGCGCGCCGTGTTCAGCTCGATCAGTGCGTGATCGGGACCGTCGACGTAGGCATAGAAGAAAGGACGACTGCCGCCCACCATCTCGCTGATGTCGGTGATCGGCGTAGCGAACTTCGTACCGCTGTCGACCTGCTTCTCGTACGTCGATGGCATGTCTTCGGCGCCCCAGCCGATGTGCCAGAGGCCGGAGATCAGCTCCGACGGCGGCGGCGCGCCGACCTTCGTGAACAGCAGCCAGGCGTCGCCGGTCCACACGGCGTCCATGAGGCCCGCGAACTTCTCCTTGCGTGCCTTGAACTTCGTCGCATAGAAATCGATCGCGGCCGCCGGATCGGTGGAATTCAGATGCACATGATGGAAGTGCGCCTGGGGTTGTTCCTGCGCATGGGCCGCAGCGGACAGCAGGAAAGCGCAAAGGCAGGCCGCAAGAGACCGTGACCGCAAGGGAATCCCACGGGACGAAAAGGAATCACTGGCGGTTTTTTCATGCGGTTTTTTGCGGCTCTCATTCATGTCAGTGTTCTCCATGACAGGTCATGCGAAGGCGGAGTAGATGGCGGTGCGCAGTTCGCGACGCAGCGGATAGGTCGTGGAAGGCATCAGTTGCGTCATGAAAATGACGATCATCTCTTCGCGCGGATCGATCCAGAAGTACGTGCTCGCCAGGCCGCCCCAGGAGTAATCGCCGGCCGTGCCCGGCAGCAGCGTCCGTGCGGGATCCAGCGTCACCGAGAAACCGAGTCCGAAGCCGACACCTGCGTAGGCGGCTTCGCTGAACAGCGATACGGAAAGGTCCGGCAGCTCCTTGCCGTCGGGCAGGTGATTGCTGGTCATCAGTTCGATGGTCTTCGGACTCAGGATGCGTACGCCGTCGAGCGTGCCGCCGGCGAGCAGCATCCGGCAGAACCGCAGGTAGTCGCCGGCGGTCGAGACCAGTCCGCCACCGCCCGAGACGAGCTGCGGCGGCTTCGCGTAGCGACTGGCCCGGGCATCGTCCTGCAGATGCATGCCGCCTTCCGGCGTGACTGCGTAGCAGGTGGAGAGCCGCGACAGCTTCGCGGCGGGCACGTGAAAATCCGTGTCGTGCATGCCGAGGGGATCGAGGATGCGCGTGCGCAGGAACTGCTCGAACGGCTGCCCGGACAGCTTGCCGACCAGGTAACCCAGCACGTCGGTAGCCACGGAATAGTTCCAGGTCGTGCCCGGCGAGAATTCCAGCGGCAGGCCGGCGAGCGTATCGATCATGCCGTCGAGCGTCGTGCCGGCGAAGTCATCGAGCCTGAGACGCCGGTACGCGGCATCGACGTTGGTTCGCTGCTGGAAGCCGTAGGTAAGACCGGACGTGTGGCGGAGCAGATCGACGATCAGCATCGGCCGCTGCGGGCGTCGGGTCCTGAACGTACCGATGAAGCCGCCTTCATAGACGCCGAGATCGCGCCATTGCGGAATGTAGCGGTGCACCGGGTCTTCGAGTGCGACCAGGCCGTCTTCGACCAGCATCATGAAGGCGACGCTCGTGATCGGCTTGGTCATCGAATAGATGCGGAAGATCGTGTCTTCCTGCACTTTCTCGCGGCGCTCCACGTCGCGAAACCCGAGCGTGCTCAGGTGCGCGATTTCGCCGCGCCGCTGGATCAGCGTCAGCGCTCCCGGCAACCGTCCGCTGTCCAGATAGCGAGTCTGTACGAGCCGGTCGATGTGCTGCAGACGGGAGGGGATGAATCCGGCGGCTTCGGGGCGAATCTGCATGTTGGGACTCTCGATTGTCGGGAAGAATGTTTCACACGGAGATCACGGAGCACACGGAGCCGGAGATCAAGAGAGAAGAATTTCCACGGGGAAGAAGGGGGACACGGGGAACACGGGGTCTCGGAACAGAAATTTTCTTTCCCCGTGTTCCCCGTGTCCCCCCTTCTTCCCCCGTGGAAACTCTTCCTTCTTGATCTCCGTGGCCTCCGTGATCTCCGTGTGAAATTGCTGTGTCTTAGATCTTCGACGTCTTCTGCGTATCGCCCATCGTGGCGTAGACAAGCAGCGAAATGAACACGCAGCCCGTCACATACCAGTAGAACAGCGATTCATGGCCGATCGACTTGAACCAGAGCGCAACGTATTCGGCGGTGCCGCCGAACAGCGAGACGGCGATGGCATAGGGCAGGCCGACGCCGAGGGCGCGGATTTCGACTGGAAACAGTTCCGCCTTCACCACGGCGCTGATGGAACTGTAGAGCGAGGAGATGAACAGGCCCGTCATCACCAGCGCGAACGCGGTCCAGGCATCGTCGGTGCGTTCCAGCGCCGTCAGCAGCGGCAGGGTCGCGAACAGCGCGAGAATGCCGAACGTGACGAGCATCGGACGGCGGCCGACGCGATCGGACAGGGCGCCCATCACGGGTTGCAGCAGCATGAACACGAACAGGCTGCCGGCCGAGACGAGCGTCGATTCGCCCTTGGTCAGGCCCACGGTATTCACCAGGAATTTCTGCATGTAGTTGGTGAATACATAGAAGAACAGCGTGCCGCCCATCGTCAGTCCGATCACCGTCAGGGTCTCGCGCGGGTAGCGCAGCAGCAGGCGCAGATCGCCCGCTTCGCGATTGCCCGACTGCGACTTCGTGAACGATTCGGTTTCCGCGAGATTGCGGCGCAGCCACAGCGCGACGAGCGCCGCCGCCGCGCCGATGAAGAACGGGATGCGCCAGCCCCACGCATCGAGCTGCTCGGCAGTGAGGAAGACGAACTGCAGCAACAGCAGCACGGCGAGCGCCAGCAGCTGGCCCATGACGAGCGTCACGTACAGCACGCCCGAGTAGAAGCCGCGATGTTCCTTCGCCGCGATCTCGCTCATGTACGTGGCGCTCGTTCCGTATTCGCCGCCGACGCTGAAGCCCTGCAGCACGCGTGCGATGACCAGCAGTGTCGGTGCCGCGATGCCGATGGTGGCGTACCCCGGCGTGATGGCGATCAGCAGCGATCCGGCGCACATGAGCACGACCGAGAGCGTCAGCGCCGCCTTGCGACCGCGGCGATCCGCGTAGCGTCCCATGATCCAGCCGCCGATCGGACGCACCAGGAAGCCGACGGCGAAGATGGCGGCGACGTTCAGGAGTTTCGCCGTCTGGTTGCCTTCGGGAAAAAAGGCATGCGCGAAGTAGATGGCGAACGCGGAATAGGTATACCAGTCGTACCACTCGACCAGGTTGCCGACCGAGCCGCCGAAGATCGATCGCAGTCGCTGGCGCTGCGACGTGATTGCAGCCGCTGCCGGTTCCGTCGTTGCGTGGGTCAAGGGAAGCCGCTGTTCTAGTTATCGAGGCGGCGATGGTGGCCCAGGCGCGCGGGCCGAATCAATCCAAAAACGTCAACGGGAATCGGCATGCCCGCCGACCCCGGGTGCTCACTTCCGGGATGCGGATCAGGCGGGCCGCGATCGATTGCGGACTTCTTCCCGGATCGTGTTCGCGGATGTTGTAAGGTGTGCACCCCTTGCTGTCGGTAATCGTCTCAACCATCGCTGCGGGGCGAGGTCTTGCGAATTGCACCTGTGTACTGGTTCCTAGCTGCCATTTTTCTCGTGATTGCGCTCGCCGTGCCCCGGCTCCGGCCGGTCGGCATCGTCGGCAGCGTGATTCTGGTGCTGATGCTCGGCTGGGGCATGCTCGAGCGTCTGCGCGGCAAGGAGTCGGAGGCCATGCCCGAACGAGGTCGGCCCAGTGCGCCGACGTCCGCAGTCCGTTCGTTCCCGCTCACGGATTTCAATACCGAAGAACTGCGCATCGCGGGCAACGGGGCGCCGTATGAATTGCGCGGTCACGTGGCCAATCGATCTTCCGAACTGCGGCTGAGATCGCTCACCGCGGAGATCACGCGTCGCGATTGCTATGAAGGCGCGCTCGATCCGAGCGGCTGCGTGGTGCTGTGGCAAAGCCGTCAGTGGGTCGAAGTCGCCGTCGAGCCGGGCGAGAGCCGCGACTTCGCCAGTCAGTTCTGGACGCGCGGTGAAGTGCCGCGCGCACGCGGCACGATTCGTGACGACATTACGGTCGTGGCGGCGGATGGGGTGCCGGCGACGCGACAGGAATAGTGGTCGCAGGAGGACGCGAAGAAAGCAGCCGCAAAAAGCGCAAAAGGCGCAAAAGTCAGAACAAGGAATTCATCGTTCCGGCTTTGCGCCTTTTGCGCTTTTTTGCGGCCATTCTTTCTGCTCTCAGATCCCGTTCTGCCACGTGCTCTGCAGCCCACCCTCGCCGGGACCAAGCCGCAGAAGTGCCGACGCCGTTGCGGCACCGCAGCGCGGTGCATAAGCTCGACGCCTTTCGTAGTCCCTGGAAGTCCGCGTGCAAGTCGTCCTCCCGTATCTCATCGCCGGCTGGTCCGGTTTCTTCGTGATGGCCGTCGAATTGCTGGGCGGGCGCCTCATGGCGCCGACGTTCGGCAGCAGCATCTACGTGTGGGGCGCCATCATCACGGTGTTCATGCTGGCGCTGTCGCTCGGCTACCTCGCCGGCGGACGCTATTCCATGCGCCAGCCGAGCGTCCGGCGGCTCGGCGTGCTGCTGCTGGTTGCCGCGGCGACGGTGCTGCCGGTGCTGCTGTTCGGCGAACGCATGCTGGACGCCGTGTCGATCGCGATGCCCGATCCGCGCTTCGGTTCGCTGCTGGCGGCGACGATCCTGTTCTTCGTGCCGACGTTCTTTTCCGGAATGATCTCGCCTTATGCGGTGCGCCTGCTGGTGCGCGATCAGGCGAGTTCGGGCCGCCATGCCGGGCAGCTCTACTTCGTGTCGACGTTCGGCAGCGCCGCCGGTACGTTGCTGACGTCCTTCTACCTGGTGCTGCTGCTGGAGGTGAACCACATCCTCCTGAGTCTGCTGGCGGTGTCGGGTGTCATCGGCGTGACGGCAGCGTTCTCGGGCCGGCCGGCCGGGGCGGCGCAGTGAGGGCGGCGGCGATGTGGGGACGAATCACGATCGCGGTGCTGCTGCTTGCCGGCATGGCGTCGCAGGTGCAGGCGCAGAAGCTCGTTCATTCCGAGCGTTCGCTCTATCGCGAAGTGCTGGTCTACGACACGGGCAGCGTGCGCTGCATGTGCTTCACGCGCAATTGTCGCGTGGGTCGTCAGACGTGCATGGATACGCGGCATCCCGACCGCTTCGCACTGAACTACACGCGCATGATGCTCGGAGCGCTGTACCTGAATCCGCAGCCGCGCTCGATCCTGATCGTCGGGCTGGGCGGCGGTACCCTGCCGCGTGCGCTGATGCAGGTGCTGCCGCAGACTGCGATCGACACCGTCGAGATCGATCCCGCGGTCGTCAGGGTGGCGAAACAGTATTTCGATTTCGCACCCGGCAGTCGGGTCAGCGTCGCGGAGCAGGACGGCCGCGTCTTCGTGAAACGGGCGATCCGCGAAGGCCGGCGATACGATCTCATCATGCTCGATGCCTTCGACCACGAATACATTCCCGAGCACCTGCTGACCCAGGAGTTTCTGCGCGAAGTGAAAACCCTGCTGGCGCCGGGCGGCGTGCTGGCGGCGAATACGTTTTCGTCGAGCCGGCTCTACGACTATGAGTCCGTGACGTACGCGTCCGTGTTCGGGACGTTCTTCAATCTCAAGCGGGACAATCGCGTCATCCTGGCGATGAACGGGCCGCTGCCGGACATGGAAAGCATCGAACGCAACAGTGCAGTGCATCGCGACGACTTCGCGAAGTTCGATGTGCACGCGGAATTTCTGTTGCCGCTGTTTTCGACCCGGCCGGACTGGAATGCGAAGACGCGGATACTCACCGACCAGTATTCGCCGGCGAATCTGCTCAATCTGAATTGAGGTTCCGCTCCCCTCTGCCTGTGGGGCCGGCTTCAGCCGGCCTTCCCGCTTGCAGAAGGCCGGCTGAAGCCGGCCCCACAGGGGAAGAAGGCAGAGAGGAGATCAGTTGATCCGTCCGCTCGTCTCTTCCAGCTT
>NZ_DAINNK010000058.1:18725-35089 GCF_036735925.1 Povalibacter sp. | reverse complement strand
GGATCCCCTCAGTCGCCGCCGGGCGGACTGCTACAGTGCCGCGCATGTCGACTGCCAACCGGATCCTGCTCATCTACGGCGGCCATGCCGGCGGTCGCACGCTCGACATGGTGCAGGCCGTGACGACCGGCATTCTCCTGTCCGGCGAACCGATCGAACTGCGCGCGCAGCCGGCGCTCGATGCCGATGTCGACGATCTGCTCTGGGCCCAGGCGTTGCTCATCGGCACGCCGGAACACTTCGGCTACATGGCCGGCGCGGTGAAGGACTTCATGGATCGCACGTTCTATCCGGTCGAAGGCCGGGTCGACGGCCTGCCGTACGCCCTGTTCGTCAGCGCCGGCAATGACGGCACGGGAGCCGTCGCGTCGATCGAGCGGATCGCGCTCGGCTACCGGTGGAAAAAAGCGGCCGAGCCGGTGATCGTGAAGGGCGACGTCGACGAGGCGGCCCGCCAGCGGTGCATCGAGCTGGGACAGACGATGGCGTCGGGGCTGGCGCTGGGGATTTTCTGACCGGGCTCTGTTCTTCTGTAGGTCAGGCTTGTAGGTCAGGCTTTAGCCTGACTCCCTAAAGAAAGGCCGGCTGAAGCCGGCCCCACAGGAAGAGTCCCTTATGTGATCCAGTCGGCAACGCCTGTCCCGCATTCTCGGCGAGACTCGCAGCTCCCCGTCGGGGACCTGCTGGTTCGACGCAAACGTAGGCCGGCGGTTTTACCTGCTTTCGCGAATGCCACGGATGTCTGCGCTCCTTGCATCACTGCTGTCCGATATCCCACGCCTGACCGGGCTCGCGATCGCGCTGCTCGCGGCGCTGGTGGCGCTCGCGGCGTACTGGCGGCGCGAACGTCCCTCGGCCTACGCCGGCATGCACCGGGCGAACGTGCCGGTCCCGCGTGCGGCCGCCCATCGCGACAGCCCGACGGTGAAAGTGCCGGCGCCGCAACGCATGGATCGGCTGCGCCGGATCTATCGCCTTGCGCCCGGCGATCATGTCGATGTCGCGGAGAACCATCCGGTACCGGGCGTCACCGTCCCGCGCTTCCGCATCTTTCTCAAAGGCGTGCTGCGACTCGACGATGGCTCGGTGGCCGCACACATCCGTGTCGATTTCGGCGGTAGCGCGGTGAGCTGCGGTCCGCTGGTCGAAGAAACGGCCTTCAACGAATTCGTCCTGCCGCGCGCCGCACGCGACGAAGCGCGCAACTGCGTCTTCCATTACCAGGAACACGGCGACTCGCTCGACTTCATGCGCATCAAGCTACGCGGTCTGGACATGGATGCCGATATCGCGGAGATCGATGTGCTGCAGGTGTCGGAACGGTGGCCGGCCGCGGGCTAGCATTTCTCTTCCTGTGGGGCCGGCTTCAGCCGGCCTTTCTCTGCGGATGGCCGGCTGAAGCCGGCCCCACAGCAGAGAACCCGGTGTGAAATCCGACTTCTTCGATCTCATACTGTGTCGGTGGCGACACGCAAACTTCCCCGCTCCTTCTACTCGCGCGAAACGCTCGCCGTCGCGAAAGAGCTGCTCGGCCTGCACCTGGTGCGCGTCGGCCCGCACGGCCGGCAGGTCGGGCGCATCGTCGAGGTGGAGGCCTACAAGGGGCCGCACGATCTCGCGGCGCATTCGTCGCGCGGTCGCACGCAGCGCACCGAGGTCATGTTCGGTCCGCCCGGACACGCCTACGTCTATCTCATCTACGGTTTCTGGAATTGTCTCAACGTCGTCACGGCCACGAGCGGCGTGCCGCACGCCGTGCTGATCCGCGGACTCGAACCGGTCGCCGGCATCGCGAACACGACGCATGGTCCGGGCCTGCTGTGCCGCGCGCTCGAGATCGACCGCACACTGAACGGCACGGATCTCACGGGCGGCACGCTGTGGATCGAACGACCGGTCACCAAGGATTACCGCGCGCCGAAGATCGCGCGCAGCACGCGCATCGGCGTGGACTATGCAGGTGACTGGGCGAAGAAACCGTGGCGGTTCTTCGATGCGGATTCGCCGCAGGTGTCGACCGTGACGGCGGCGGCGCGGCGCAGGGCGATGGGCCACGGCGCCGGTTAGTCTTCTTTACTTTCTTCCTGTGGGGCCGGCTTTAGCCGGCCTCTTTATCAGAAGTCAGGCTAAAGCCTGACCTACAGGAAGATGGCCGGCTGTGACCGAAGGAAATCCCGCGGGAAAGCCGGCCCCACAACAGGCAGGCAGGGGTTTCTTCAGAACTCCTGCCACACATCCGAACCGGACACCTTCTTCACCGGCTCCGCGGCGGCCACTCGGGCCACCGGCTTCCTCGCCGGCGCCTTCGTTACCGCCCGCACCGGCTGCTCGACACGGCGCGGCGCGGATTCGCCTTCCACGCGGAACAGCGCGATCAGATCGGTCAGCGCCTTGGCCTGGCCCTTCATGGTGACGGCCACGGAGGACGTCTCTTCCGCCATCGCGGCATTCTGCTGGGTCATTTCGTCCATCTGCATGATGGCGGTGTTGACCTGGTCGAGGCCGTTCGCCTGCTGCGAGCTGGCTTCGGAAATCTCGCCGATGATGTCGGCGACCTTCTTGGCCGCAGCGACGATGTCGTGCAGGTGCTTGCCGGATTCGTCGACGAGCTTCGAACCGTCCTGCACCTTGGTGACGCTGTCCTTGATGAGTTCCTTGATCTCGCGCGCCGCCGTGGCGCTGCGCTGCGCGAGGTTGCGCACTTCGGAAGCGACCACGGCGAAGCCGCGGCCCTGTTCGCCGGCGCGCGCGGCTTCGACCGCGGCATTGAGCGCGAGCAGGTTGGTCTGGAACGCGATCTCGTCGATCACGCCGATGATGTCGGAAATGCGGCGGCTGGAATCGTTGATCTCGCTCATCGCGGCCACGGCGCTGGTCGCCACCGAACCGCCGCGTTCGGCGCGATCGCGCGCTTCGGACGCCAGCGCACTGGCGTGACGCGCGTTCTCGGCGTTGCGCTTCACGGAGACGGTCATCTCTTCCATGCTCGATGCAGTTTCTTCGAGGCTGGCGGCCTGCTCCGAAGTACGCACGTTGAGCCGGTCGATGCTGCTGTTGATGTCGGCCGCCGCGGTATCCACGGTGCCCGAGGTGCTGCGCACGTCGCGGATCAGCGTGCCGAGCTTCTGGCGCAGCGTCTCGATGCCATGCAGCAGGCTCGAGTTGTCGCCAGCCTGCAGCTGCACCGACGTCGTGAAATCGCCGCCGGCGATGGAGCGCACGGTGTCGGCCGCCAGTTCGGGCTCGCCGCCCAGCGCGCGGAACACGCTGCCGATCAGCACCCACGAACCGATGCCGAGCGCGAGCAGCATGACCACCGCCATGACGATGCTCACGACCAGGCTGCGACGAATGTTGTCGGTGCCGCTGGTGAGCAGCGAGCGGAATTCGCCGATGGCATCGTCCTGCGCCTTGGTCAGCGTGGTCTTCAGGGTTTCAGACGTCTGCTGCATCCGGGAAATGGCCGTCGCCGGATCGCCGGAGGCGGTGCCGAGCATCATGTTGGTCGCGGAAACCGCGGCGCCGTAGTAGTCGTCGAAGGCCGAACGCAACTGCTCATCGAGCTGGCTGTCGGCATCGACGTCCGAGAGTTCCTTGAGCGCCGTCCTGACGCCGCCCGCCTGCTGTTCGGCCGCGGTCAGTCCTTCCTTGTCGCCTTCCGCAACGGCGCGCTGCAACGATTCCTCGATGCTGGTGACGTGCGCGCGGAAAGTCCGCAGCGCTTCGACCGTCGGGTACTGGACCTTTTCGACGCGCACGAGCGCCGCCGATGTCCGCGAGGTCATCTGCGAACTGACGGAGATACCGATCGCGACGATCGCGGCGGTCATGATGGGCAATAGCCAGATGCGGTGTTTGAACTTCATGGACTTCGATTCGCTTTACCGGGTGAACCCGGAACGGAAGTCGCCCATTGCGGCGACGCACCTGCAATAACGGCAGGGAATTGCCGGTCTGAAGGGGGCCTGTGCGCAATTGGGAACCAAGGCCGCACAGAGGCGGGTGCGCGAGGGATTGCCGCGATACCGGCTTCAGCGAATGCCTGACCCGCCAATGGGCCATCGCGGTGCAACCGACTGAGCTGTCAGGAATCCGACTTCTTTCCCGCCAGGCCCGACCGGGTACGCGGGTGGTTTATCATCCGCCCTCTTTTTCTGGCCCGCCGCCAGTAGCCAGTCGCCAGCCGCCCCATGCTCCCCTCCCGCGAACTCTTCTCCTACCGCAAGTACTGGGCGTCCCGGTTCGGGACCGCCCCGTTCCTGCCCATGAGCCGGGAGGAGATGGAGGCGCTCGGCTGGGATTCGTGCGACATCATCATCGTGACGGGCGATGCCTACGTGGATCACCCGAGCTTCGGCATGGCCATCATCGGCCGCGTGCTCGAAGCGCAGGGCTTCCGCGTCGGCCTCATCGCCCAGCCCGACTGGCATTCGACCGCCGACTTCGAACGGCTCGGCCGGCCGAACCTGTTCTTCGGCGTCACCGGCGGCAACATGGATTCGATGGTCAACCGCTACACCTCGGACCGCCGCATCCGCAGCGACGACGCGTACACGCCGGGCGGCGCGGGCGGCAAGCGGCCGGACCGGTCGGTGATCGTGTATTCGCAGCGCGTGCGCGAGGCGTTCGGCGAGGTGCCGATCGTGATCGGCGGCATCGAAGCCAGCCTGCGCCGCATCGCGCATTTCGATTACTGGTCGGAGAAGGTGCGCCGCACGATCCTGCTCGATTCGAAAGCGGACCTGCTGGTGTACGGCAATGCCGAGCGCCAGATCGTCGACATCGCGCATCGGCTGGCGAAGGGAACGAAGATCGAGGACATCACCGATCTGCGCGGCACGGCGTTCGTGCGTCAGGGCGGCACGCCGGAGGGGTGGACGGAGATCGATTCGACCAGCATCGACGAACCCGGGCGTTTGAATCCGCCGATCGATCCCTATCTGGATACGACGGCAGCAAAGAATGCCCCCACCCCAACCCTCCCCCGCTCCGCGGAGGAGGGGGCCGAAGCGCGTCCCTCCCCCTGCGCAGCGGGGGGAGGACAGGAGGGGGGCAGCGTCAAGGTAGTGAAGTTCTACCGCCAGGTCCCCACCGCCGACCGCGGTCAGTCCGTCATCCGCATGCCTTCTCATGAGAAGGTCGCGAACGATCCCGTTCTCTACGCGCACGCCTCGCGCATCCTGCATCTCGAAGCGAATCCGGGTAACGCACGCGCGCTGGTGCAGCGCCACGGCAACGTCGACGTGTGGCTGAATCCGCCGCCGATTCCGCTGTCGATGAAGGAAATGGATGCGATCTACGAACTGCCGTACCGGCGCGTGCCGCATCCGTTCTACGGCGAGGCGAAGATTCCTGCATACGAAATGATCCGCTTCTCGATCGCGATCCAGCGCGGCTGCTTCGGCGGCTGCACGTTCTGTTCGATCACCGAACACGAAGGCCGCATCATCCAGAACCGCTCCGAGAATTCGATCATCAAGGAGATCGAGGAAATCCGCGACAGCGTGCCTGGTTTCACCGGCGTGATCTCGGATCTCGGCGGGCCGACGGCGAACATGTATCGCCTCGCCTGCAAGTCGCCGAAGATCGAATCGGCCTGCCGCAAACCCTCGTGCGTGTATCCGGGCATCTGCCCGAACCTCAACACCGATCACACGCCGCTCATCAAGCTGTATCAGCGCGCGCGTTCATTGCCCGGCATCAAGAAGATCCTGATCGGTTCGGGCGTGCGCTACGACCTCGCGGTGGAATCGCCCGAGTACGTGAAGGAACTGGTGCAGCATCACGTCGGCGGCTATCTGAAGATCGCGCCGGAAGCGATCGGCGAAGGCCCGCTGTCGAAAATGATGAAGCCCGGCGTCGGCTCCTACTACAAGTTCAAGGAGCTGTTCGACAAGTACTCGAAGGAAGCGGGCAAGGAGCAGTACCTGATTCCGTACTTCATCGCCGCGCATCCCGGCACCACCGATGAAGACATGCTCGAACTGGCGCTGTGGCTGAAGAAGAACGGCTTCCGCGCCGATCAGGTGCAGGCCTTCCTGCCCTCGCCGATGGCGACGGCGACGGCGATGTGGCACTCGGGCAAGAACCCGCTGAAGAAAGTGACGCACGCGAGCGAAGAAGTCGCGATCCCCAAGGGCCTCAAGGTACGCCGCCTGCACAAGGCCTTCCTGCGCTACCACGACGCCAACAACTGGCCGATGCTGCGCGAGGCGCTGCGACGCATGGGTCGCGCCGATCTGATCGGCAACGGCAAGCATCATCTCGTGCCGATCTGGCAGCCCGCCGGTACGGGCGAGGCGCATGAAGGACGACGCTCGTCACCCGCCCCGAAGGGGGGCGCCGCCAGGAAGCCGATGAAGTTCCGGACGCAGCACACCGGACTCAAGGGCGTGAAGCTGCCGAAGCCCGGATAGGAGGGAGAGGCCGCAAAGACCGCATAGAAGAAAGGTAAAAAAGAAGAATCCCTTCGTTCTTTTACCTTTCTTTTATGCGGTCTTTGCGGCCTCTCGGCTCTCCTCTCCCAAAAAAATGCCCGCCAGAGGCGGGCAAGCTTGGGGATCGAGGATCAACGCGAACAACTGTGTCAAAAACTGTGGCTGAGCTGCACACCACCCCACAGCGAACTGCGATCGGCCTCACCTGAACGCAGCTCCGCGGTCTGATAGTTGAGCGCATAGCTCAACTGGGTGTTCTCGAAAATCTGGGTGACTACGCCCATCCAGATCTCTGCGACCAGCGGCTCGATTTCCGAGTACGAATACGTCACCGCGCTGTCGCGGAACTGGCCCTGCAGGAAGGCGTTGTAAGCACGCGCCTTGATCCGGGCACCCGTGAAGAAATACAGCTCGGGACGTCCGCCGGACTGCGCCGCCACCGGCACCGGCGCGCCGATGTAGTCGGTCAGTTCCGGCGCGAAGCTCCACCACGGCGAATTGAAATGGCCGACGCGCATCGAGATCGCCGCACTCGTCTCGGTGAGATAGCCGACGCTGCCCTGCACCGTGGTCTTCACATCGAGCGTTGCCGACGGATTCGCAATCCACAGGCGATGCCGCGCCAGCGTGTAGCGCGCGGTGGGTTCGCCACCCGCGGAAATCTGGTTGTCGTAGCCGCGCACCGGATCCGAGCCGACCAGTTCGTGAATGTCCGAATGCAGCTCGCCCGCCGCGGCGAGCCCGAGCACGCCGATCGTCAGACTGCTCGACCACGCGCCGCGACCGTCGGCGTCGACGCTCACCCGGCCGTTCGACGTGAACAGCAGGCTCGCATACGGTCGATCGTCGTAAACGGGTAGCGTCGATTCGATGTCGGCCGGCGTGAAGGCGATGAGTCCGAACTGTCGCGCGTGATGGACGGATGCCGCGTCTTGCGGCAGCAGGAATGCGTCGATGCGCTTCAGTAGCGGATCGAGCGAGAGCAGACCATCGCGCGCGGTGTCGCCAGAGATCGTCAGAGCGAAGCCGCCCGTGTAGTCGCGGTCGTGACCGCCGCCTGCGGCGAACAGATCGTTGTCGATCTGCACCCGCACGCCGTCGACTTCATGCGCATCCGCTGCGGACGGAGCCGCCAGTACCGTTGCCGTCGTTGCCAGCCACATTGCTGCCGCGAGCAGCGCCGTCGTCCAGAGAGCCGTTATCCGAATACCCATTGCCATTGCCTGTGCCATCGCACCAACGATCGCCGTTGCGACTCGTTGCCTTCATCCAGCCCTTTTTTTGCAGGCGTGTACTGTCTCTCACCGACCGCACAGCGATAAACGCGGGCGCAGGAATGACATTGATGAACGCTCATGCAGGAATCGTCAGAACGTGCTGTCGATTCGTGCTGAAAGCATGGCGTGATGCGAGCGTCGTGCGTACCGCGGAAGGTCGGATGCGGACACTGGCGATGGTCAGGGGCCGGCAAGCTGGCAACTCGCGGCGTCCCACCGTACGATTTCGCAAGGCTCGAACAACGTGACAGGCCGCGCCGGGACGACACAACAATGGATAAATTCACGTGTATGCAGGCCCTGGTGCGGGTCGTCGAATCCGGCAGTTTTGCCGAGGCCGCGCGACGCATGGGGGTGTCGGCGCCGATGGTCACGAAGTACATCGGCCATCTGGAGCAGTCGCTGGGCACGCGCCTGCTGAATCGCTCGACGCATTCGTTGAGCCTTACGGATTCCGGGCATGCGTACTACCAGCGCTGCGTACAGTTGCTGGAGGACATCGACGACGCCGAAGCCATCGCAGGCGCGCAGAGTGCGTCGCCGCGCGGGTCACTGCGCATGAGCGTGTCGTCGGACTTCGGCGTGAATCACCTGGGACCGGTGCTGCTGGAATATTCGCGCCAGTATCCGGACGTGCGGATCGAGGTGTCCGTCAGCAATCACCTCGTCGATCTCGTCGAGGAAGGCTTCGACCTCGCCGTGCGCATCACCACGCAACTGCGCACCAACCTGGTGGCGCGCAAGCTCGCCATTTCGCAGCTCGTGACCTGCGCGGCGCCTGCCTATCTCGACCAGCACGGCACGCCGCAGATTCCCGAGAACCTGGTGCATCACAACTGCCTGTCGTTCAGCGATCCCTCGCTCGCGACGGAACAATGGCGCTTCGAACGCGAAGGCCGTTCATCGGTCGTGAAAGCCACCGGCAACCTGCGCGCCAGCAGCAACGAACTGCTGAAGCTCGCCGCGCTGCAGGGCCAGGGCATCGTGCTGCAGCCGAGTTTCAACGTGAGTCAGGAACTGCGCGACGGCAGTCTCCTGCCGCTCTTCACCGATTACGACGCCGGCGCACTCGGCATCTACGTCGTGTATCCGAACCGCAAGCACCAGACCGCGAAGGTCCGCAGCTTCATCGATACGCTGGTGGGGCGCTGGGGCAACAACTCCGACGTCGATCCGTTCTGGAGCCGGAAATCCGAATAGCCGCAAGAAGGCGCAAAAATCGCAAGTCGAAAAAATTCATTCCTGCCTTGCGACCTTTGCGCCTTTTTGCGGCCATTGTTCCTTCCGTTATTCCGCCCTCTCCAGTTCCCACTGCGCGAACGGCATATCGCTGCGCACGTGCAGCCCGAATCCCGCGTGAACGAAATGGCGTTCGAGTCGCGTGCGATACCAGTCGGCAGCGCGCAGGTGGATGTCGCCGTCGCTGCACGACAGGTCGGCGTTGCCGCGCCAGTCCTCCTGCGTCGGCGCATGGAAGTACAGCGCGCCGCGCGTGAGCCGGCCGAGGTTCGCCATCGCGCGGACGGCGTCGCGGTCTGACAGGTACTGCAGCACGTCGTAGCACAGCACCAGGTCGAAGCGGCGCGCGGGCCGGTAGGTCGCGAGCGATGCCTGGGTCCAGCCGTGGCGCTTGCAAAGGTGTTCGCTGACCTCGATTCCCGTGTAGCGGGCTGTCGGAAAGGCACGGAGCAGCGGCACACGCATCAGGCCCAGTCCGCATCCGGCGTCCAGGATGGAGCGCACGGGCAATTCCAGATGCTTCATCAGCGCCGCCACGGCATTCGCACGCAGCGCCATTTCCTTGCGGGTGGTCACGCGGGTGCGCGGGTTGACGTAGAAGCGGCGATAGAAACTGGCGTCGAAGCGGGAGGACATTGGAGAGCGCTTGGAAGTTGGTGAGCAAGTGGCTGCGAGCCAGAGGTAGCGAGTGCGCGGATCTTAAGCGAATGCCGCGTCCTGATGCCTTCCGGTTACCGGCTCATCGCTCGCGGCTCGAACCGCTCTCTTGCATTGGCCCTGCCCAACCCCACCTCCCAGCCATGTCCCTTCAAGGTTCCAATCATGGCCATCCGTAATCCGCAGTCATGGATGTGGGCCGAAGCCTGCGAAATGCTCGAGCAGGCGCAGCGCCTGCAGCGACAGTTTTTCCGCTTCGGCCAGATTGCCGAGGCGCAGCCGCGCTGGGAGCCGCCGGTGGATCTGGTCGCGACCGACCATGTCCTCGAAATCACGGTGGCCCTGCCCGGCGTGGCGCCGGAAAACGTCAGGGTACGGATCGATCAGGGTGCGTTGAACGTTTCGGCGGTCCGCGCGTTACCGGTGAATGAACGCACCACGTCGGTCCATCGGCTGGAGATTCCGTACGGCCGCTTCGAACGGCGGATTTCGCTGCCGGCGGGACATTACGAATTGCTGGATCAGGTGTGCGCGAACGGCTGCCTGATCCTGCGACTGGCGCGCTATTGAGCAAGTGGGAGCTGACATGACAGATCTCGATCAGAACAAGACTCAGCCGAACGGCGCTGCGGTGACGGATGACATGCTGCTCATCCTGCCGGTGCGCAACCTGGTGCTGTTTCCGGGCACGGTGGTGCCGGTCGCGGTGAATCGCGAACGGTCGCTGGCGGCGGCCCAGGAGGCAGTGCGCGCGAACCGCAAGATCGGCTTCCTGTTGCAGAAGGAAGCGGACACCGACAATCCCGCGGGCAACGATCTGCATCGCATCGGCACCGTGGCCAGCATCGTGCGCTACGTCACGGCGCAGGACGGTACGCATCATCTCGTCGTGCAGGGCGAGAAGCGCTTCCGCGTGCTCGATTTCCAGGACGGCATGCCGTTCATGGTCGCGCGTGTCGAATACCTGCCCGATCCGACGGCGTTCTCGAATGAGATCGAGGCGCGTTCGCTCAATCTGAAGCGCCAGTCGGCCGAAGCCGTGTCGCTCTTGCCGCAGGCGCCGGCAGAACTCGCCAATGCCATCCAGTCGCTGGAATCGCCGGCGACGCTGGTCGATCTGGTCGCGAGCTTCATGGACGTGAAGTCGGCCGAGAAACAGCAGTTGCTGGAAACGCTCGACCTGCGCGCGCGGCTCGATCGCGTCAGCGAGCTGCTGCAGAAGCGCATCGAAGTGCTGCGCCTGCAGCGCCAGCTCGAAGACAAGACCCGCGAAGCCATCGACGAGCGTCAGAAGGAAGTGCTGCTGCGCGAGCAGATGCGCCAGATCCGCAAGGAACTCGGCGAGGAGGGTGAGTCGGGCGAGGAGATCGGCGAGCTGCGCGAAGCCATCGAGAAGGCCGGCATGCCCGAAGACGCGCTCGAACAGGCGCGCAAAGAACTCAAGCGCCTGGAGCGCATGTCGGATGCGAGTGCCGAATACTCGATGCTGCGCACCTGGATCGATCTCATGATCCAGCTGCCGTGGTCGAAGCTCGACAACGAGTCCATCGACATCGCGCACGCGCGCAAGGTGCTGGACGAGGATCACTACGGCCTCGACAAGATCAAGCGCCGCATCGTCGAGTACCTCGCCGTGCGCAAGCTGAACCCGCAGGGTCGCAGCCCGATCCTGTGCTTCGTCGGCCCGCCGGGCGTCGGCAAGACCTCGCTCGGTCAGAGCATCGCGCGTGCGGTCGGCACGAAGTTCGCGCGCGTCAGCCTCGGTGGCGTGCACGACGAGGCCGAGATCCGCGGCCACCGGCGCACCTATATAGGAGCGCTGCCGGGCAACATCGTGCAGGCCGTGAAGAAGGCCGGCACGCGCAATCCGGTGATCATGCTGGACGAGATCGACAAGCTGGGCGCCGGCATCCACGGCGATCCGGCCTCGGCGCTGCTGGAGGTGCTGGATCCGGAACAGAACAACACGTTCCGCGACAACTACCTCGGCCTGCCGTTCGATCTGTCCAAGGTCATGTTCATCGCGACCGCGAACATGCTCGACACGATTCCGGGGCCGCTGCGCGACCGCATGGAAGTGATCGAGCTGACGGGCTACACCGAGGACGAGAAGGTCGAGATCGCGAAGCGCTATCTGGTGAAGCGCCAGCTCGACGCCAATGGCCTGAAGCCGGAACAGGCGACCGTCACGGACGAGGCGCTGCGCCAGATCGCGCACGACTACACGCGCGAGGCGGGCTGCCGCAACCTGGAACGCCAGATCGGCGCCGTGCTGCGTAACGTCGCGGTGCGCATCGCTGACGGCAGTGTCAGCGAACAGACGGTCGACGTGGAGGCCGTGCGCGGCATCCTGGGCGCGCCGCGCTTCGAAAGCGAAGTGGCGATGCGCACCAGCGTGCCGGGCGTGGCCACGGGCCTGGCGTGGACGCCGGTCGGTGGCGACATCCTGTTCATCGAAGCCACGCGCATTCCGGGCAATGGCCACCTGATCCTCACCGGTCAGCTGGGCGATGTCATGAAGGAAAGCGCGCAGGCGGCGCTGTCGCTGGTGAAGTCGCAGGCGGAACGGCTGGGCATCGACGCTGCGCTGTTGCGCAGGAGCGATGTGCACATTCACGTACCGGCCGGCGCCATTCCGAAGGATGGTCCGAGCGCGGGCACCGCGATGTTCACGGCGCTCGTCTCGCTGCTCACGGGCAGGACGGTCGCCAACGATGTCGCGATGACCGGCGAGATCAGCCTGCGCGGGCTGGTGCTGCCCATCGGCGGCGTGAAGGAGAAGACGGTCGCAGCGCATCGCGCGGGCATTCGTCGCGTCCTGTTGCCGGCAAGAAACCGCAAGGATCTCGAAGATGTGCCCCAGAGCGTGCGCAATGATCTGCAGTTCGTCTTCTGCGAGCGCGTCGAGGACGTGATCCGCGAAGCGCTCGGCCTCACCTTCGGCGCGACGCCGATCACGGCGGCCGCGTAACTCTTCATGCATGTCATCCCCGCATTCGCGGGGACGACCCTCTGTGCAGTGTGTTGACTGCGCAGCAGCGCACACCGCCTGTGCGCGGAATCACACTTCGTCGAATTAATCATTGCTGAACATGCAGCGCTGCGCGCATGCCTGCGCGCTGGCATGTGCCATGCAACACCCTCAGCATGAATCGCATTGCAAGATCGGCGAGAAGGGAGTAACTAAGGCCCATGTTTCGCACGCACACTCGTGGCATGCGCAACGTTGCGCGATCCGGCTCCTGTTCAAGCGAGTCGTGGTCGCACGCTTACCTCGCTTCGCCGCTGCTGTTCTCCCGTATCGCTCGCCCGCCTGCGCACCGCACTGGCGCAGATTCCGATGGAACCTGTTCCCTCGTGGATCAGTCTTGGTCCTATGGGAGATTGAGATTCCGCGGAATGGCGGCGCACGATGGGTTCGGATGTATCGTGCATTGACACTCAATTCAGTTGGAGGGCGGTTCGATGTCAGACAGCCCGATGGCAAACCCGCAGCGCGGGTCCGCCTCGCAACGCGGCGAGAGCTTCGTTGAATCCCTGAGCGCGTACAGCCGGTTCCACCGTGCGCAGCACTGGTCCGGCACGTTCGGCGAGTTCCTCCGCACCGTCGTTCCCGGCAATGCGCGGCAGCTCGCACGCACCAGCCACGAATATCTCTGGGACATGCTCAACTGGTACGGGCGGCCCGGCACCAATGGCAACAACGGCAATGAAACTGCCGGCGCCAAGGAGCTGTTCAAGCGCGAGCTGTACGGCATCGACGAACCGCTCGGCCGCGTCGTCGACTACTTCAAGGCCGCGGCAGCGGGCTCCGATGTCGGGCGACGCCTGCTGCTGCTGCTCGGCCCGCCGTCCGGCGGCAAATCCACCATGGCCATCCTGCTCAAGCGCGGGCTCGAGGAATACAGCCTCACCGACGAAGGCGCGATGTATGCGTTGCAGGGTTCGCCCATGCACGAATCGCCGCTCAATCTCATCCCGGCCAGCCTGCGCGGCGAGTTCCGCGACACCTACGGCGTCGAGATCCGCGGCGAACTGAGCCCGTGGGCGCGCGATCGCCTGGAGCGCGAGTTCGAAGGCGACTTCCTGCGCATGCCGGTGGAGCGCGTGTTCCTGTCGGAAGCCGCCCGCATGGGTGTGGGTACCTATGCGCCGCACGATCCGACCACGGCCGACCTGGCCGATCTGGTCGGCTCCGTTGACTTGTCCAAGGTCGCCCAGTTCGGCGACGAGGGCGATCCGCGCGCCTGGTCGTGGTCGGGTGCGGTATACGCCGCCAGCCGCGGCGTGCTAGAGATGATCGAAATCCTCAAGGTGAAGCGCGAATTCCTCTACCTGCTGCTGACGCTGACGCAGGAAAAGAACGTCAAGGTGTCGCGCTTCCCGCTGATCTATCTCGACGAGACCATCCTCGCCCACACCAACCTGGCGGAGTTCCACAAGTTCCTGCAGGAAAAGGAGAACGAGGCGCTGCTCGACCGCATGGTCATCGTCAAGGTGCCGTACACGCTCTCTTATACGGAAGAGGCACGCATCTACACCAAGCTCGTCTCGGCCGCGCCGGCGTTCCGCGACGTGCATCTCGATCCGCATGCGCTGCGGCTCGCCTCGGTGTTTGCCGTTCTTACACGACTGATGAAGCCGGAGCGCGAGGGACTGGATCTGTCGAAGAAGGTCCGTCTCTACGCTGGCGAAGCCGTGGAAGGTTTCGCCGAGAGCGAGGTGGGTCGCCTGCGCGCCGAATCGCCGGAAGAAGGTCTCACCGGCGTCAGCCCGCGCTTCATCGTCAACTCGATCTCGAATGCCATCACGCGCAGCGACAAGAAGAGTCTCACCAGCATGGAAGTGCTGCTGGCGCTCAAGGACTCGATCGAGACCGACGCGCGCATGGATGCCAAGGCGAAGAAGCTCTGGATCGACTACCTGGTGCTGGCGCGCAAGGACTTCTACAACCGCTGGGTGAAGGAAGACGTGCATCGCGCGCTGTTCGCCTCGTTCGAGGACGAAGCGCAGCAGCTGCTCGACAAGTACCTGGACGAAGTGGAAGCCTCGCTCGATCACCGCGAGGTCACCGATCCGATCACCGGCGAGTCGCGTCCGGCCGACGAGCGCTTCCTGCGCTCGGTCGAGGACAAGATCAAGGTGTCGGACTCCGGCAAGCTGACCTTCCGCCAGGAAGTCGTGCGCAAGGCGATGGTCGCCTACAAGGCGCACGAGAAGTTCACGCTGAACAGCCATTCGCGCATGCGCGAAGCCATCGAGCAGTACCTGTTCGAGGAACGCCGCGACGTGCTGCGGCTGGTGACGTCGGCGGCGCGGCCCGACGACGAGGCGCGCAAGAAGATTTCGGCGGTGCAGGAACGACTGACCGGCGAGTACGGTTATGACGAACACAGTGCCAAGGAGGCCCTGAGCTACGTGACGACGTTGCTCGCACAGGAGTAGTCCATACGGCAATGGCGTTGCATCAAGGCTGATTGCTGTCTTCTTCCTGTAGGTCAGGCTTTAGCCTGACAGTTCTCAGGCCGGCTGTGACCGAAGGGAATCCCACGGGAAAGCCGGCCCCACAGGAAGAGCCGATCCTTGATGCGGTGCCATTGCATTGATACGGGGGTTTCGGAAGCGACATGAGCGACCCCACTTCAGCAGGCCCGGGCAGCAAGAGCCCGGGCGACGCAGGCTGGTACGACCTGTTCTCCCGCGGCGCACGCGACTGGCTGCGTCACAACGAGAAGGTGCGCGATGCCGTGCGCCAGCATCTGCCGCAGATCGTCGCCGGCGCCGACGTTCTCAGTGGCGGCGCGACCACGGTCCGCGTCCCCGTGCGGATGCTCGAACACTATCGCTTCAGGCTGCGTCCGCCGAACGAACAGGAAGGCATCGGCCAGGGCCAGGCGAAACCGGGCGATCGCATCGGCCGTCCACAGCAGCAGGACAGCGAGCAGCGCGGCCAGGGCGGCAACGAGGAAGGCGGCATCCAGTACACCCTGGAATTCCGCATCGACGACATCGTCGACTGGCTGTGGGAAGAAATGCAGCTTCCCAACCTCGAAGCCAGGAGCGGCAAGACGCGCGAGGACGACTGGACCCGCGAAGGCTGGGACCGACGCGGCGCGCGCTCGCGCCTCGATCGCCGCCGCTCGATCAAGGAATCCATCAAGCGCCGCGGTGTCCAGTCCGCGAGCGGCGCCGAATCGCCCTCCTTCACCGATGACGACCTGCGCTTCCGCCAGCTCGCCAAGCGCGAGAACCCGGCGACGCAGGCGGTCGTGATCCTGCTGCTCGACGTGTCGGGCAGCATGGGCGAGCGCGAGCGCCAGATTTCCAAGACGTTCTTCTTCTGGGCGATCCAGGGCCTGCGTCGTCAGTATCGTCATCTCGATCTAGTGTTCGTCGCGCACACGTCCGATGCCTGGGAATTCCAGGAGGAAGAATTCTTCCGCGTCAGCGGCACCGGCGGCACCGTCGCTTCGGCCGGCTTGAAGAAAGTGCACGAGATCGTCGAAGAGCGGTTCAGCCCGGCGCAGTGGAACGTGTATCTGTTCTACGCCTCCGACGGCGAGAACTTCCCGTCCGACCAGCCGCAGGCACAGGAAGCGCTCGAACAGCTGGCGATCGATTGCAACTACGCCGGCTTCCTGGAAGTCGCGCCGCTCGCAGGCACGCAGCCCGACAGCGAGATCGGCAAGCTGTTCGTCGAGCTCGCGGGCGAGGTGTCGAACGTCAGCGCGTTCCGCGCCAACAGCACGGACGA
>NZ_DAINNK010000058.1:17285-18625 GCF_036735925.1 Povalibacter sp. | reverse complement strand
CACATCTCGCGCATCGAAGAGCTCGCGCGCAGTCAGGGCATGCGCTACGACCGCGTCGAATTCGAAGTGGTCCCGGAAAGCTTCATGACCGAGATCGCGATCTACGGTCTGCCGGTACGCATGCCGCACTGGTCGTTCGGCGTGCGCTACATCTACCAGCTCATCCAGCACCGCATGGGACTGTCGAAGCTGTTCGAAGTCGTCTTCCCCGGCAATCCCGGTCGCGCCTATCTCGCCAAGAGCAACAGCTACGCCGAGAACGTGCTGGTCACGGCGCACGTGCTCGGGCACGCGGATTTCTCCACCAACAACCTGCTGTTCCGGCGCAGTCAGCAGCAGGTCGGCGAGCACATCGTCGAACAGGCCGCCGCGCATGCGCGCCAGATCGGCGTGGCGATCCAGGAACACGGGCTGGAGAAAGTCGAGTCGGTACTCGATGCGGCGCTGTCGCTCGAACAGCACATCGACATCGATCAGGGCGTGCGCCGGGAACGCTATCCCGAACTGCTGCCCGAACCGTCACAGGCACCCGACAGCGAATTCGCGCGACGCTTCGCCGCGCTCGGACCGGACACCGCGCGTCCGAAGCCGACCGCCACCTCGAAGCGCGCACCGATTCCGCCGCATCCCGAAAAGGACCTGCTCTGGTTCATCGCGAACTACGCGCCCGAACTCGAACCCTGGGAACGCGACATCTTCCTCGCCGTGCGCGAAGAGTCGTTCTATTTCTATCCCGTGTTCGCCTGCCAGATCATGAACGAAGGCTGGGCGTCGTTCTGGCATGCGCGGCTGCTGCGCGAGGCGGATTTCCTGCCGCAGTCAGCGTATGTCGACGCCATCAAGTGTCATTCCGACGTCGTGCGGCCGACGGCGAGCGGCGAGAACGTCGCGCTGCAGACCAATCCCTATCACCTGGGATTTTCGATCTGGGAAAAGATCGTCGAGGAGCGCGGCCTGGAAGGCGCACGCAAGATCATGTGCGAAGACGACGACTTCGCCTTCATCCGCAATCACCTCACCGCGGATCTCGCCAAGGAACTGAAGCTGTTCCATTTCAAGGGCCCGTCGAACGGCACGATGACGGTCCAGGAAACCGACCTGCCCCTGCTGCACGACGCGCTGCTGGCGCCGAAATACGGCTTCGGCGCGCCGACCGTCAGCGCCGCGCGCATCCACGTCGATGGCAAACTGGAACTGGTGCACGATCACATGACCGATGGACGCGGTCTCGATCCCGAACGCGGCCGCAAAGTGCTCGAATACATCGCCCGCGTGTGGCGCCGGCCGGTGACGATCACTACGGTGGATAACGACAAGCGAACGGTGGAACTTGCGGTGTC
>NZ_DAINNK010000058.1:0-17185 GCF_036735925.1 Povalibacter sp. | reverse complement strand
TCACTCGAACGCGTGCCGATGATCCCTGACGAAATCGTCGAAGGAGCGCGGCTCCTGGCCGGTGACGTCGCGGACGACATGGGTGGGAGCGACATTGATGAGGTTGGAAGCACACGCGTCCCAGAGTTCGAGCGTGGCTTCGATCATGACCGGTGCGGCGCCGGCGGCCTGCAGGCGGCCGCGGGCTTCATTGGCGGTGATGTCGACGTAGCGGATCGTTCTGCCGAGCACGTGGCTCATGCGGCTCGCCACTTCCTCGTATGTGAGCGATTCGCTGCCGGTGACGGTATAGGTGCGGCCGGCATGTGAAGGATCGAGCAGCACGGCGGCGCCGACGGCGCCGACATCGCGTGCATCGACGAAGGTCCATTTGCTGCTGCGGAAGGGACCGGCGATCACGTTCTGTTCGGCGACGGCCGGCGCGAACTGCAGCAGGTTCTGCATGAAGAAGGTCGGACGCAGATGCGTCACCTGCATGCCGCTGCTCTGCGAACTGCCTTCGACCTGGCCGAGCCAGCGCAGCGCACGCGCGCAGCACAGGCCGACATTGGCACCGACGCCGGACAACTGCACGAGGCGCGGCACGCCGGCCTTCTTGGCGGCAGCGACGAATCGTCCATGCAGCTCGGCCATGCGCGGCGAAAAACCGGAGGCGAGAAAAGCGGCATCGACCCCTTCGAGGGCGCGCTGCAGGCTGGCTTCGTCGGCGAAGTCACCACGGACGACTTCGATATTGTCCGCGGCGATGCGCAGACGGGCGGGATCGCGCACCAGGGCACGCACCGCAACGGGCTTGCCAGCCAGTTCGGCGAGTACCGCCTGGCCTACGTTTCCCGTTGCACCGGTCACTAGCAGCATCACATCTCCGTCTATCGCACGACTGTCGAGGTTATCGATCCGATCCCGTGGAAGCTCCGATCATCGGCCCTGTCCGGCAGGATTACCCGAAGAACCCAAGGTCGGGCAATAATTTAAGGGCCCCGACCGCCGGGGTAAACGGCGGGCCGGGCGAATAGTCTGGTGCGCGGTCGTCATGAATCCCCGGCCTACAATGCAGTTCAAGTAATCTGGCTGCAAAGATTGGGGAAGAGGCTGATTGAACAACTTCAGCGACATCGTTGCCTATGTCCGCGTCGTCGAAGCCCACAGTTTCGTCGCCGCGGCGCAGACCCTGGGGATGTCCCCCTCGGCCATCAGCAAGGCGGTCAGCCGCCTTGAGGAACGCCTCGGCGCGCGCCTGCTGAACCGCACCACCCGCTCGCTGAGTCTGACCGATGTCGGCGCCAGCTTCTACGAGCGCTGTCGCGAAGCCCTGGCCCAGCTCGATCACGCGGAAAGCGAGGTGTCGGAATCGCGAGGCGTGCCGCGCGGGCGGCTGCGCGTCGACGTTCCCGTCTCGCTGGGTCGCCGCATCATCGTGCCGGCGCTGCCGCGTTTCATCGCGCAGTACCCGGAAATCAGCGTGCACATGAGCATGAACGACCGGGTGCTCGACCTGGTGCAGGAAGGCATCGATGCCGCACTGCGCGTCGGCAACCTCAGCGATTCCAGCCTGGTCGCGCGCCGCATCGGCCAGCTGCGCGGCGTCACCTGCGCTTCGCCGGAATTCATCGAACGCTACGGCGTGCCGAACGATCCGACGGACCTGCCGCCGGAGCACTGCCTGCAGATGTTCAAGGTCGGCAACAACCAGACGCGCGAATGGCTGTTCCGCAAGGGCGATGTCGAGCACAAGATCCTGCCGGCGGCGCGCCTGGCGTTCAGCGATCCGGAATCCGCCGTCGCGGCGGCGGTCAGCGGCGCCGGCTTCGTGCGCAGCCTGGATTTCACGGTCGAAGCGCAGATCGCCTCGGGCCTGCTGCAGCCGGTGCTCGAAGACTGGAACGACGGCGCGTACTGGCCCGTATCCGTGGTCTATCCGCAGCACCGCCAGCCGACGGCGAAGATCCGCGCCTTCATCGATTTCGTGAGCGGACTGTTCCCGCAGACGGAATCGGCCGTCAGGGCGCCGACGACGCGCGCGACGACCGCAGCATCGCAACCTGAATCGCGAGCCCGATCAGCACTGCAACCGATACCGTGATCGCCTCGCGCAGCGAGCTGCTGGTCACGAGCCAGGCGATCAGGACCAGCGCCGTGACTACAGTGAACAGGCCGCCGGGTGCTCGGAACGCATCGGCCTGATCCGGGAAACGCCGGCGCAGCACCGGCACGGCCGCACAGGTCGCCGCGAAGGTCGTGAGGCGCGCCAGCGTCGCGATCGCCACCGCACCGACGAAGGAACCCGACAGCGTCAGCAGCAGCATGACGGCCGCCGTTGCGACGATGGCCAGGTGCGGCGTGCGGAACCGCGGCTGCGGACGCGCCATGAAGGGCGGCAGTTGCGAACGCTCCGCCATCGCGAACAGGATGCGCGGCGCCGCCAGCATCAGGCCGTTCAATGTGCCGGCGATCGACACCAGCGCGGTCGCGGCCATCAATGCGCCGCCCGCTCCGCCGAAGAAATGTCCCGCTGCATCGGACAGCGGACGCTGCGATTCCGCCAGTCCGGGCAGCGTGCCGGTACAGACGATCTGGATCAGGATGTATAGCGGCGCAATGACGGCGAAGGCGACCAGCGCGCCGAACGGCAGCGTGCGGCGCGGATCCTTGATCTCGCCGCCCGGAATCACGGCGGCTTCGAAACCGGTGAACGCAAACACGAGCAGGAACACGGCCGCCGAGAACGAGGTGTAATCGATCTGCACGTCGCTCACCTGAAAATTCGCCGGCTGCACGAACCAGAGTCCGACGGCGACGAACAGGATCAGCGGCACGATCTTGCCGATCGTGAAGAGGTCAGCGATCAGCGCGCCGTTGCGCACACCGGTGACATTGATGGTCGCGAAGACGAGCGTCATCGCGCTCAGCACGACGGCCCGCGGTACGGGCGTCACGGCCAACGGCCAGAAGTGCCCGAGATAGTCGACGAACAGATTCGCCAGCGCCGCGAACGACGCCACGCGCGACACCCACATCAGCCAGCCGACCTGGAAGCCGATCGTCGGCCCGAAGGCTTCGGTCGCATACAGATACGGACCGCCCGTGCCGGTAAAGCGGCTGCCTGCTTCGGCGAAACAGAAAATGATCAGCAGCACCAGCACCGCGCACAGCAGGTACGCCAGGATGCTGTAGGGACCGATCAGCGCATCGACGCGCGAGGGCAGGCCGAAGATGCCGGCGCCGACGATGGAGTTGATGAAGAGAGCGACGAAGTCCCAGCGACCGATGCCGCGAACGAGCCCGGCTCCGGCAGTGCCGGTGGTTTCTTCTGCTGGCTTCAAGGATCCACCCCGTCGGTCGACCGACGGGAATGGTATAGCAGGCGGGATTGGCGTTTCTTCCTGTGGGGCCGGCTTCAGCCGGCGCTGAGGAGTCAGGCTAAAGCCTGACCTACAAGCCTGACCTACAAGGATGGAGAAAGCCGTCTCAATCGCAGTTGAAGCAGATGCGCTGCTGCGACTGCGGCACCTGCGAGGCACGCGCCGCACGCAGTTTCGGCAGCAGCATGGCGATGGCGCGCTGCGCATCGCGGCAGCGCTGACGGCTGGGCGTGAGATCGGTGATGCGGTTCGTGCGTTCATCGACCTCGTCTTCGAACAGCACGGACAGCGTTTCGAGATTGTCGATGGTCTGGTCGATCAGCGTGACGGGATCGGTGAACATGGCGCGCTCCTGATTCGATATACAGGCTGTATGGTTATACAGTCTGTCGAATCCTGGCAAGAGCGGCCGTAACCTGTTGATTTTCTGATGTGCGCGGCCAGCGGCGCCTCAGTACACTCGCACGCAGTTCACCGGAGGATTGGCCGCATGTCGTATCGCCCGCTCGCCGGCGCTGCCGCGCTGTTCTGCACTCTTCCCGCCTTGGCCGACCTCGATCCGGCATCGATCGACGCGGCCGTGAGCCAGGTCGAACCCCAGGTCATCGAATGGCGACGCGATCTGCACGCGCATCCCGAACTCAGCAATCGCGAGACGCGCACGGCGGGCATCGTCGCGAAGCAGCTGCGGGCGCTCGGCCTGGAAGTGAAGACGGGCATCGGTCTCACGGGCGTCGCCGGGCTGCTGCGCGGCGCACAGCCCGGACCGACGATCGCACTGCGCGCCGACATGGATGCGCTGCCGGTGACCGAACAGGTCGACGTGCCGTTCAAGTCCACCGTCACCACTGAATTCCGCGGCGAGACCGTCGGTGTCATGCACGCCTGCGGTCACGACGCGCACGTCGCCATGCTGCTGGGCGTCGCGAAAGTGCTGGCCGCACAGCGTGCGCAATTGCGCGGCCAGATCCTGTTCATTTTCCAGCCCGCCGAAGAGGGCGCGCCCGACGGCGAGACCGGCGGCGCACGACGCATGCTGGCGGAAGGACTGTTCGACATCGCCAAACCCGAAGCGGTGTTCGGCCTGCACGTCATTGCCTCGCTGCCCACCGGCGTGATCGGTTATCGCGCGGGGCCGATGATGGCCGGCTCCGACAGCTTCACGATCAACGTCACGGGACGCCAGACGCACGGGTCGCGTCCGTGGGGCGGCGTCGATCCGGTGGTGACGTCGGCCGCCATCATTTCGGGACTGCAGACCATCGTCAGCCGGCAGATCGACATCACGGACATTCCCACCGTGATCAGCATCGGCGCGATCAAGGGCGGCATCCGCTTCAACATCATTCCCGACAGCGTGGAAATGGTCGGCACGATCCGCACGTTCGACCCCGGCGTGCGCACCGACGTGATCGAGCGCATGAACCGCACCGTGACCAGCATCGCCGCGGCCAACGGCGCCACTGCGACGCTCGACGTGCGCGACAACGCCATTCCGCCGGTGGTGAACGATCCGCAGCTGACGCAGCGCGTCCTGCCCTCGCTCGAACGCATCGTCGGCAAGGACAGGGTCCGCACCATCAGCCTGCAGACCACCGCCGAGGATTTCTCGTTCTACGGCCAGCAGGCGCCGGCGTTCTTTTTCTGGGTCGGCATCACGCCGCCCGATCGCGATGCGGCGACGGCGGCGTTCAATCACTCGCCGCTGTTCTACGTCGACGAATCCGGCATGGCCATCGGCATGCGCGCGATGCTTGCGGTGGCGACGGATTACCTGCAGGGGAAGTAGCACTCTCTTCCTGTGGGGCCGGCTTCAGCCGGCCTGGGATGTCAGGCTGAAGCCTGACCTACAAAAAGAGCTCTACGCCTTGCGTAGCCCCAGGCACAGGAACGCGCTGATCTCGCGCGCGATGTGCTCGATCCGGTCTTCGGCGTGCGTGCCGGTGTCTTTCACCAGCCAGCTCAGGAAACCGGGCATCAGTATGAGCTGGGCCATCACGTCGTCGATGCGGATGCTGCCTTCGGCGCGGCCGATGTTCATGGCATTCATGTAGCCCTCGCTGAGCGCCGCGGCCTGCGGTTCCATCTGCGCCTGCGTTTCTCCTTTCAGGGCTTCGTGCCCGACCAGCGGAGCGAGCGGCGAGAGATCCGCGCGCAGGTAGGCGCGCGTGAGGGCGTGGAACGACGCAGCCAGGGCCTGCACGCGCGTGCCCTCGTACTTCGTCATGCATTCCATGATGTAGAGGAAGATGCGGAAGGCGCGCGAGTAGCAGGTCGCGAGCAGCGTCTGCTTGTCGCCCAGATGGTGGTACAGCGTGCGCTTGGTGGCGCCGACGTGACCGGCGATTTCTTCCAGCGACGTCGAATCGATGCCCTTGCTGTTGAAGAGACGCGAGGCGATGGCGAGCAGCGTTTCGCGCTTGGCGTCGACGACGGCGTCGCGATCGAACACGCCGATGACGCGCGCGACCAGCGGCGACAGGTTGATGGGCTGGAACGGCGGCATCCCGCGCCGGTCGGTGGCGATGCCTTCGAGCACGAAGCTTTTCAGCGTCGCCGCAATCTGTTCGGAGCGATAGGCATTCGCGGCCGGCGCCCAGAAGCGCATCAGCGGCACCCACGTCACCAGGCTGATGATGGTGGAGGCGCTGATCGCGGTATCGCATTCGCGCATCACGCCGTTGCGCGCACCGGTTTCGAGCACCTTCGCCAGGCGCGTGATGATGGCGTCGTACAGGCCCTGGATGATCTCGTGACGTTCCTGGTTCAGCACCGCAACCTCGGCGCGCGTCGCGATCTCCGGCTGCGTCGGATCGAGCATGCGATCGATGAACAGGCAGACGACTTCGGCTGCATCGCCGCCCAGACGCACGGCTTCGCCGAGATGCCGCGCCATGACTTCGCAGGAACGCCGGTAGCACTGGAAGACCAGGTCTTCGCGATCTTCGATGTACTGATAGAGCGTGGCGCGCGAGACGCCGAGGCTTTCCGCAATGTCGCTCAGCGACGTGAGCGAGACGCCGCTGGCATTCAGGTGCTTGGCTGCTGCATCGAGCATCTGCTCGTGCCGTACCGCAGCCGCACCGGGAAAATTCTGCCGGGCCAGTGCTTCACGACGCTTCTTCATAGGGAACCGGGATTCATCTTCGCAGGATCGTTGTCGTAGTAGAGCATACCGCGGGTCAGCATCGCATCGCAGCATCGCTGCTCGCACGGGGACGGCCATCGATGCGACGGTTTATATTGCATCGCCGTTGCGAATGCGTGCGATGCGTTGACAGAACTCCACATGCGAACAAAGACAGCGTTTGGCTTTCTTGCCGTGCCGCTCGGCACGGCGCCGCTGCTCGTCATCCTGACGTTCAGCGTCCTGCTGTTCCTGGCGTTGAAGGCCACCCTGTTCGGACTTCCGCTGGGGCTGCTGCTGTTCACCGGTTTCCTCAACTACACGTTCGCGCTGCTGGACAGCGTTATCAACGACGATGCCGAGCCGCCGGTGCTGTCGATCGAGATGATGAATCCCGTCAGCGCGCCGCGCTCGCTGGTGCTGCTGGCGCTGGTGCTGGTCGCATTCTTCACCTCGCAGGCGGCGGTCTACTGGTTCGGCGCGGCGCTGGGCGTCATCGCCGGCATCGGGTGCGCCGCGATTCTTCCCGCACTGCTCGCGATCCAGGCCATCACGGGCTCGACCGTGCAGGCCTTCAACGTGCTTACGGCCGTGCGGTTGATCGGGCGTCTCGGCGCCGATTACGCAACGCTCGTGGTGTTCGTCGTCGCCGCGACGTTGATCGGAATGTTCGCGCTGTCATTGGCCATCCTGCCGACCCTCCTGAAGCTCGCGATCGCCATGTATCTCTGGCTCGCCTCGTTCTGCCTGATCGGCGGCGTGGTGCGCGAACGGGGCGACGATCTCGGACTCGAGGATGCCTGGACACCTGAGCGCTTCGAATCAGACGAAGACGCTGATCAGGAGCGTTTACGTACGCAGTTCGTCGATCGCATCTATGCCGAGTGGCGCGGCGGCGCTCATGCCAACGCCTGGCAGAGCGTCATGGAGCGCGTGGGCCAGGGAGCGAATGTTCTGGTCGAACTCGAATGGCTGTACGAACGCATCGCACGCTGGCCCGATCCGCGGCTCGCCAACCGCCTGGCGCGCGAAATCCTGCCGCGGCTGCTCGCGGCGCGACGCAATGGCGAAGCCGTCGACATGGTGCGGGCGCGGGTGCGCGCCGATCCGCAGTTCCGGCTGCAATCGAGCGGCGATCTGCTGCAGATCGTCGGGCTGGTGCGCGATGCCGGCGACCGGCCGACGGCCCGGACCCTGTTGCACGACTTCGACCGGTTCTATCCGGACGACGCAGCACGAACGGCCGCTACCGAGTTGATTCAGCAACTGGAACGCTGATCTTCGAGCAATCCATGCTCAGGGCAGCGCGCACGTCCCCTGGCTACAATCGGCCCATGCAAACGCCAGCCGCCGCCTTCTATACCAGCGCCGCCCGCCTGCAGCTCGAACACGACGACGTGCTCGCCCGGGCCTGGCAGGTGGTCGGTCATGTCGGGCAACTGCAGAAATCGGGCGACTACTTCACGGCGCAGATCGGTAACGAGCCGCTGCTCTTCGTCAACGATCACGGCACCCTTCGCGGCTACTTCAATGTCTGCCGGCATCGCGCCGGTCCGGTCGCGATCGGCTGCGGCCATGCATCGCGCCTGGTCTGTCGCTATCACGGCTGGACGTACGAACTGTCGGGCAGGCTGCTGCGCACGACCGAGATGGAAGGCGCGGATTTCGATCCGTCACAGATTCATCTGCAGCCCGTCGCGGTGCATCTGTTCGGGCCCGTCATCTTCGCGGCGCTCGATCCGGCCACGCCGCCGTTCGATGCGCTGTTTCCCGGCGTCGCCGCGCGCTGCGCGCCGCTGGACATCGACCGGATGCAGTACGTCATGACGCGCAACTACCCGGTGAAATCCAACTGGAAGGTGTACGTCGACAACTACCTCGAGGGTTATCACATCCCGCTGGTGCATCCGTCGCTGAATCGCGAGATCGACTATCGCCAGTACATCACCGAACTCGGCGAACGCTACGTGCTGCAGTACGCGCCGGTGCGCGAAGGCACGGCACAGCTGTACGGCGGCAGCGCCGGCAACCAGGAAGCCGTCTACTACTGGCTGTTCCCCAACATCATGCTGAACATCTACGAAGGCCAGATGCAGACCAATGTGGTGATTCCCGTCGATGCGAATCACACCGTCGTGCGCTTCGACTGGTTTGCGCTGCCGGCAGTGACCGAAGGCGCAGACGCCCAGGCCCGCTGGGACAAACTCGTCGCCTTCAGCGAAGAGGTGCAGGCCGAAGACGCCGGCATCTGCGAAATCGTGCAGAACAACATCGGCTCGCGCGCCTATCGATCCGGTCCCTACTCGCCGAAACGCGAAAGCGGTGTGCATCTGTTTCATACGCTGATGCGCGCGTGGGACTGAAAAGCCCGCCGCCTGTCTGATCGGACCCTTACTTTTTCTCATGTACACATGAGAAAAAGTATTCCTGCCTCGTCTTCATGAATGTCGTGCACCTTCCCGCCTTGGTCGCGGGCCGGGCGATCCCTACAGTGCGATCCCATCAAGGAACCGGATTGGGGAATCGCCATGTTCAAGTCTTCGCGCCCGTTGTCGATCGCCGTCGCACTGCTGCCGCTCACCGCGGCCGGCATCATCCTGTCCGGTTGCAGCAGCGAGGCAGATCCGGTGCCGATGGCGGCCGCGCCTTCTGTCACCGTTGCTGCCGCACTCGAGCGCGACGTCACGGAATGGGATGAATTCACCGGGCGGCTCGAAGCCGTGGAGTCGGTGGAAGTCCGACCGCGCGTGACGGGTTACATCGAGAGCGTCAACTTCACCGAGGGCAGCATCGTCCGCAAGGGCGATCTGCTGTTCGTCATCGACCCGCGTCCCTATCGCGCAGCACTCGACAAGGCGAGCGCCGAACTCACGCGTGCACAGGCGCGCGCCGAACTCGCCGCAAGCGATGTGAAGCGCAGCGAGAAACTGCTCGCGATCAAGGCCGTGTCGCAGGAAGAGTACGACCAGCGCGTCAACAGCGCGCGCGAAGCCAATGCAACGGTCGGCGCCGCGCGTGCCGCCGTGGAAGCGGCGCGACTCGATCTCGATTTCACGCGCGTGACGGCGCCGATCGCCGGCCGCGTCAGCAAGGCCGAAGTCACCGCGGGCAACCTGGTGTCGGCGGGTTCGGGAGCGGCGCCGCTGCTGACCTCGGTCGTCTCGGTCGATCCGATCTACGTCAGCTTCGAAGGCGATGAGCAGGTGTACCTCAAGTACAACGAGCTTGCGCGGCGCGGCGAACGCGAGAGTTCGCGCGACGCAGCGAATCCCGTGCAGATGGGCCTCGCCAACGAGGACGGCTATCCGCACACCGGCTCGATGGTGTTCGTCGACAACCAGATCGATCCGCGCACCGGCACGATCCGCGCGCGCGCCGCGTTCTCGAACAAGGACGGCTACTTCACGCCGGGACTGTTCGCGCGAGTGAAGCTGCTGGGCCACAACAAGTATCCCGCAGTGCTGGTCGACGATCGCGCCATCGGTACGGATCAGAGCCAGAAGTTCGTTTACGTGATCGATGCGGAAAACAAGATCACGTATCGCGGCGTGAAGATCGGCCGGCTCACCGATGGCCTGCGCATCGTTCATGAAGGCCTGTCGCCCGGAGAACAGGTTGTCGTCAACGGACTGCAGCGCGTGCATCCCGGCATCGTTGTCCAGCCGGAGCGGGTGGCGATGGATGCCCGCCTGAGCAGTGAGCAGCGCTTCGCCGCGGGACGCGCCCCCTCCCCAACCCTCCCCCGCGTTGCGGAGGAGGGAGCGGACCCGAAGGCCGGCGCGCCACTCTAGATCCGATCCCGATCAGCCGCAGTTCCTCTTCCCCTCCTCCGCTCTGCGGGGGAGGGCAGGGAGGGGGCTTCTCTTCACTTTCATCGACGAAGTGACCCATGAACATTTCCCGCTTCTTCATCGACCGTCCGATCTTTGCAGGCGTGCTGTCGATCATCATTTTCCTGGTCGGCGCGATTGCCATGTGGCTGCTGCCGATCAGCCAGTACCCCGAAGTCGTTCCGCCTTCCGTCGTCGTTCGCGCGCAATACCCCGGCGCGAATCCGAAAGTGATCGCGGAGACGGTCGCCGCGCCGCTCGAGCAGGAAATCAACGGCGTCGAGAACATGCTCTACATGTCCTCGCAGGCCACCAGCGACGGCTCCATGATCCTCACCGTCACGTTCCGTCTCGGCACCAACGTCGACAACGCGCAGGTGCAGGTGCAGAACCGCGTCTCCCAGGCCCTGCCGCGCCTGCCCGAGGACGTGCGCCGGCTCGGCGTCACGACGCTCAAGAGTTCGCCCGACCTGCTGATGGTCGTGCATCTCATCTCGCCGGACGGCCGCTACGACACGGCCTACCTGCGCAACTACGCGACCTTGCAGATCCGCGACGTGCTGGCCCGCCTGCCCGGCATGGGCGACGTGCGCCTGTTCGGCTCGGGCGACTACTCGATGCGCGTGTGGCTCGATCCCGACCGGATCGCGAGCCGCGGACTGCTGCCGAGCGATGTCGTGAAAGCCATCCGCGAACAGAACGTGCAGGTCGCGGCCGGCCAGATCGGCGCGCCGCCGAATGCCGGTAACAGCGACTACCAGCTCAATGTCACGACCACCGGCCGGCTGATCACCGAACAGGAATTCGGCGACATCATCGTCAAGACCCTGCCCGACGGCTCCGTCACGACGCTCAAGGACGTGGCCCGCATCGAACTCGGCGTCGGCCAGTACTCGCTGCGCGCGCTGCTCAGCAATCAGCCCGCCGTGGCGATCCCGGTCTCGCAGGCACCGAACGCCAATGCGCTGGAACTCTCCGACGCCGTGCGCGAAACCATGGCGGAGCTGAGCAAGAATTTTCCGGAAGGCGTGCAGTACGAGATCGTCTACGACCCGACCATCTTCGTCCGCGATTCCATCAAGGCCGTCGTCGAGACGCTGATCGAAGCGCTGCTGCTGGTCGTGATCGTGGTCATCGTGTTCCTGCAGACCTGGCGCGCGTCGATCATTCCGCTGCTGGCGGTGCCCGTGTCGATCATCGGCACGTTCGCGCTGATGCTGGCCTTCGGTTTCTCGATCAATGCGCTGTCGCTGTTCGGCCTGGTGCTGGCCATCGGCATCGTGGTCGATGACGCCATCGTCGTGGTCGAGAACGTCGAGCGCAACATCGAAGCCGGGCTCGCGCCGCGCGAAGCGACGTACAAGGCGATGCAGGAAGTCAGCGGCCCGATCATTGCGATCGCGCTGGTGCTGGTCGCAGTGTTCGCGCCGATCGCGTTCATCACCGGGCTCACCGGCCAGTTCTACAAACAGTTCGCGCTCACGATCGCCATCTCGACGGTGATCTCCGCGATCAACTCCCTGACCCTGAGCCCGGCGCTCGCCGCGTTGCTGCTCAAACCCCACGGCGCGAAGCCGGATGCGCTGACCCGCGGCATGAACCGTGTGCTGGGTGGCTTCTTCCGGCGGTTCAACGCGTTCTTCGACCGCTCCGCCAAAAGCTATGTCGGCGGCGTGCGCGGCGTACTCGCACACAAGTCGATCGCCATGAGTATCTTCGCCGGGCTGTTGCTGCTGACGTGGGTGATGTTCCAGGTCGTGCCGCAGGGCTTCATCCCGGTGCAGGACAAGCAGTACCTGGTCGCGGTCGTGCAGCTGCCGAACGGCGCATCGCTGGACCGCACCGAGCAGGTCGTGCACCAGGTCAGCGAGATCGGCCTGAAGACACCGGGCGTGGTCAATGCGGTGCAGTTTCCGGGGCTGTCGATCGCGGGCTTCACCAACAGCCCGAATTCGGCGCTGGTGTTCTTTGCGCTGGCCGATTTCGACGAGCGCAAGTCCGCGGAGCTCTACGGCCTCAACATCGCCAACGCGCTGAACCGCGAACTCGGTACGATCCAGGAAGCGCAGATCGCCGTGTTCCCGCCGCCGGCCGTGCAGGGCCTCGGCGCCATCGGCGGCTTCAAGCTGCAGGTCGAGGATCGCGCCGATCTCGGCTACGACGAACTGTATCGCATCACTCAGGAAGTCATGGGCAAGGCGCGTCAGGCGCCCGAACTCACCGGCGTGTTCTCGACCTATGAAGTGAGCGTGCCGCAGATCCAGGCCGACGTGAATCGAGTGAAGGCCAAGGAGCACGGAGTGGCGCTCAACGACGTGTTCGAAACACTGCAGGCGTATCTCGGCTCGGTGTACGTCAACGACTTCAATCGTTTCGGCCGCACCTACCAGGTGATCGCGCAGGCGGACGCGCCGTTCCGCTCGAAGGCCGAAGACATCCTGCGGCTGCAGACGCGCAACGAACGCGGCGAGATGCTGCCGCTGGGTTCGATCATCCGCGTATCGGAGAGCTACGGACCGGATCGCGTGTTCCGCTACAACGGCTATCTCACCGCCGACATCAACGGCGGCCCGGCGCCCGGCTATTCCACCGGCCAGGCGAAGGCCGCGATGGAACGCATCCTCGCCGAGACCCTGCCGAACAGCGTGAAGTACGAGTGGACCGATCTCACGTACCAGGAAGTGATCGCGGGCAACAGCTCCGTGTTCATCTTCCCGCTGTGCGTGCTGCTGGTCGTGCTGGTGCTCGCTGCGCTCTATGAGAGCTGGACGCTGCCGCTCGCGATCGTGCTGATCGTGCCGATGGCATTGCTGTCGGCGATTGCCGGCGTGTGGCTCTCCGGCGGCGACAACAACATCTTCACCCAGATCGCGTTCTTCGTGCTGGTCGGTCTCGCCAGCAAGAACGCCATCCTGATCGTGGAGTTCGCGAAGGACCGCGAGCTGGCCGGCGTGCCGCCGGTGGCTGCGGCCCTGGAAGCGGCGCAGTTGCGGTTGCGTCCGATCCTGATGACGTCCATCGCCTTCATCATGGGTGTCGTGCCGCTGGTTCTTTCGTCGGGGGCCGGTGCGGAGATGCGCCACGCCATCGGTGTTGCCGTGTTCTCCGGCATGCTCGGCGTGACGTTCTTCGGCCTGTTCCTGACCCCGGTGTTCTATGTCCTGCTGCGCGCCGTCGCAAAAGAGAAGAAGCTCAAGTCGCATGGGGCGGTAGCAGTGGAAGGAGTGTCACATGCGTAAGAGAAACGATGAGCTGCGAGCAATGAGCAACGAGCCAGAGAGGAACCGCGCCGTGCGTTTGTCGAAAGTTGCGACCGTGCTGATCGCGACGGCCATTCTGGCGGCGTGCGCCGTGGGTCCGGATTACCGCGAACCGCAGGTTCCGACGCCGGATGCGTTCGTCGGCGTCGAAGGCGTGCAGGCATCGGCAGCGGATCTGGAACAGGATTTCTGGAAGTCCTTCAGCGATCCGACGTTGAACGAGCTGATCGAGGATGCCCTGCGCGCCAATCACGACATCCGTATCGCGCTCGCGAATCTGCGCCAGGCGCGCGCCATTCACGGCGAGACGCGCCTGGATCTGGCGCCGACGGTCACGGCGGGCGGCGCCCACGTCGATGCACGCGCGAGCGAACGCCAGACGGTGCCGGGCGCGGATCGCGATCAGGACTATTACCAGGCGTCGTTCGATGCCTTCTGGGAACTCGACTTCTTCGGCCGCAACCGTCGCAACAACGAAGCCGCGGCGGCCCTCGTGCAGGCGGCGGAAGCCGGCGTGTACGACACGCAGGTCACCGTGACGGCGGAAACGGCGCGCAGCTACTTCGAACTGCGCGGCTCACAGCAACGGCTCGAAGTGGCGCGACGCAATGCGGACAACCAGGGCGAATCGCTGCGCATCACGCAGGCCCGTCTCGATGCGGGCCGCGGCACGCAGCTCGATGTGTCGCGCGCGCAGGCGCAGTTGAGCGCCACGCTCGCCACCATTCCGGATCTGGAAGCGGCCGTCACCCGCGCGACACTGCGTCTCGGCGTTCTCACCGGCAGATCGCCGGAGGCGCTGCTGGCCACACTCAGTCCATCGCAGGCACTGCCTGCGCTGCCCGCGACCTACAGCATCGGCACGCCGGAAAGCCTGCTGCGTCGTCGTCCCGACATCCGGGTGGCGGAGCGGCAGCTCGCCGCGTCCACCGCAGCGATCGGCGTTGCCGTGGCCGATCTGTTCCCGCGCATCTCCTTCGTCGGCAGCTGGGGATTCGATGCCGTGTCCTCCGGCGATCTCGGCAACGGCGCCAGCGAGAGCTACGCCTTCGGACCGAGCATCCAGTGGGCCGCGTTCGATCTCGGCCGCGTGCAGCAACGCATCCGGCAGCGCGAAGCCGCCAGCGACGGCGCGCTCGCCCGCTACGAACAGACCGTGCTGCGCGCGCTGGAGGAAACCGATGCCAGCCTGACCGATTACGCCAAGGCGCGCATCAAGCAGCAGCATCTGCAATCGAGCGCGTCGGCCTCGGCGCAGGCTGCGCAACTGGCGCGCGCGCGTTTCGACAGCGGCGTCGCCGACTTCCTCACCGTGCTCGACGCCGAACGCACGATGCTGGAAGCGGAAGATCGCCTCGCGCAGAGCGAGACGCAGACGGCGACCGCATTGCTTGCGATGTACAAGGCGCTCGGCGGCGGCTTCCGTCCGCTGCCGCGTGAAGCGGCGGTGCGGTAGGAGTTTCACACGGAGAGCACAGAGGTCAGAGGAAGAAGAATTTCCACGGGGAAAGAATGGGGAACACGGGGATAAGAAATTTTCTGTTCCGAACCCCGTGTTCTCCGTGTTCCCCATTCTTTCCCCGTGGAAATTCCTCTTCTTTGTCTTGTGTGAACTTTTCTTGCCCCCGAAACCCTGCCATTTTCTGGCAGCTAAAGTTGCCGCCGCCGACGGCGCCGGGGGTATGCTGCGGCTCTCCCGCAGCGTCCTTCCATGAGCACCGAGCATCTGTTTCATCCCGCCGTCGCGAGCTGGTTCGACCGGACGTTTTCCGGGCCGACGCCGGCGCAGGCGGATGCGTGGCCGGCGATCCAGTCGGGAAAAAATGTATTGATCGCGGCGCCCACCGGTTCGGGCAAGACGCTCGCGGCGTTTCTGGCGGTGATCGATGAACTGGTGCGCGAAGGCAGCCACTGGGGGCTGCCCGACGAAACGCGCGTCGTCTACGTCTCGCCACTCAAGGCGCTCTCCAACGACATCCACAAGAATCTGGAAGCGCCGCTCGCCGGCATTCGCGAGCATCTGCGTGATCACACCATCCGCGACGTCGAGATCCGGTCGTGGGTACGCACCGGCGATACGCCGCAGCACGAGCGCGCGCAGGTGCGCAAGAAGGCGCCGCACATCGTCGTCACGACGCCCGAGTCGCTCTACATCCTGCTCGGCTCCGCCTCGGGTCGCGAGATGCTGTCGACGGTCGGCACGGTCATCGTCGATGAAATCCACGCCGTCGCCGGCAGCAAGCGCGGCAGTCATCTGTCGCTGTCGCTCGAACGGCTCGAAGCATTGACGGGCCGCTCGTTGCGACGCATCGGGCTGTCGGCGACGCAGAAGCCGATCGAAGAGGTGGCGAGATTTCTGACGGGGGGCGGTGAGCGGCGGGCCGGATTCTTCTCCTTCTGGCTCACCGCTCGTCGCTCATCGCTCACCGCCCCCCTGCGTCCTCGTCGACTCCGGCCACGTGCGCCGGCGCGATCTCGCCATCGAGCTGCCGGATGCGCCGCTCGAAGCGGTCATGTCCGGCGAGGTGTGGACGCAGATCTACGATCGTCTGGCGGCGCTCATCCGCGAACATCGCAGCACGCTGGTGTTCGTGAACACGCGGCGGCTCGCCGAACGGCTGGCACGTCATCTGTCGGAGCGGCTCGGCGAAGAGAACGTCACGGCGCATCACGGCAGCCTGGCGAAGGAACGCCGGCTGAATGCCGAGCAGCGATTGAAGCGCGGCGAACTGCAGGCGCTGGTCGCCACCGCCTCGCTCGAACTCGGCATCGACATCGGCGACGTCGATCTGGTGTGCCAGATCAGCTCGCCGCGTTCGATCAACGCGTTCCTGCAGCGCGTCGGCCGTTCGGGCCACGCGGTCGGCGGCACGCCGAAGGGACGGATCTTCCCGCTGTCGCGCGACGACCTGGCCGAATGCACGGCATTGCTCGATGCGGTGCGTCGCGGCGAACTCGATCGCCTGAAGATTCCGGAAAACGCCATCGACGTGCTGGCGCAGCAGCTCGTGGCCGAAAGCGCGGCGCACGAATGCGGCGAGAACGAGCTGTTCGATCTGGTCCGTCGTGCCTGGCCGTATCGCAACCTCGAACGCAGCGTGTTCGATCAGGTACTGCAGATGCTGGCCGAGGGCTACACGACGCGACGCGGCCGTCACGGCGCGCTCATTTATCACGATGCAGTGAATCATCTGGTGCGCGGTCGCAAGGGCGCGCGGCTCACGGCCCTCACCTCCGGCGGCGCGATTCCCGATACGGCCGACTATCAGGTGATGCTAGAGCCGGAAGGCACGCTCGTCGGCACGGTCAACGAGGACTTCGCGGTCGAGAGCCTGCAGGGCGACATTTTCCAGCTCGGCAATCAGTCGTATCGCATCCAGCGCGTCGAACGCAGCGTCGTGCGTGTGGAAGATGCGCACGGCGAACCGCCGTCGATTCCGTTCTGGCTGGGCGAGGCGCCGGGACGGACGGATGAACTGTCGGTGGCGGTGTCGCGGTTGCGGGAGGAGTTCGAGGAACGTGCGGAGCAGGACGCCCCCACCCCAGCCCTCCCCCGCTTCGCGGAGGAGGGAGCGAAGAATACGGAGCAGCTGGAAGATGCGTCCC
>NZ_DAINNK010000057.1:31968-35247 GCF_036735925.1 Povalibacter sp. | reverse complement strand
TGCGGTTACTCCCTGTTCCGAGAAACGCGCGATCACTTCTCCGCCGGCAGAATGATCCCTGGCGCAATCGGCTCGGCATACAACGTCGCAACATCCGCGGCGCGGCGTTCCATGGCGCGGCGCTGATTGATCGAACGCTTGTCGGTGATTTCACCGGCTTCGGCTGACGGCGGTTCGGTGAGCACGAGCAGGCGGGCGATGGTGCTGGCGCTGCCCTGGCGGGCGGCGTTGAAGGCGGCGAGTTTCTGCGCGAGGGCGCCGCGGACCTTGTCGTCGACGGGAACCGTCGGCCAGATGAGCGCGCCGAGCCACGGCTCGTTCGGTGCGCAGATCACCGCATCGGCCACCAGCGGCTGCAGCGCCGCGACCAGATCGCGACGCACGATGCTGGCCTGTACCCACGTGCCCGACAGCAGTTTGAAATCCTCGGCGAGGCGGCCGGCGTATTCGAGCCCTTCGATGGGTTTCTGCGGATCGACCCAGCGCACGGCATCGCCGGTGCGGAAGAAACCTTCGTCGTCGAAGGCGGCGGCGGTGAGTTCGGCGGATCGATAGTACGCAGGCAGGATGTGCGGCCCGTGGATGCGCAGCTCCATGCGATCTTCGCTGGTGGGAACGAGCTTCACGATCGCGCCGGGCTGCGGCAGACCGACGAGTCCCGTGCGGTTGGTGCTCCAGTAGACGCCGACGCCGGTGGCCGCGGTTTCCGTCATGCCCCAGCCGGTGCCGAAGGGCAGACGCTCGCCGAGTTCCTGCACGGCGAGTCGTTGCATGCGTTCCCACAAGGGTTGCGGCAGCAGTGCGCCGCCGTACGACAGCCAGCGCAGGTTGCTGAAGAATTTCTGGCGCAGGTCGGCGTCCTTCTCGAGCGCTTCAGCCAGCATGCCGTACACGCCGGGAACGCAGCCGAAACCGGTCGGGCGAACGTCGCGCAGGTTTTCGATCGTTGCGGCGAACTGGCCCGGCGCCGGTCGGCCATTGTCGATGTACAGCGTGCCCGCCATCGCCAGGATGCCGTTGAACTGCGCATTGCCGCCGAAGGTGTGATGCCACGGCAGCCAGTCGACCAGCGTGTGCACGCGATCTTCGCGGAATGGTTCGCTGACGAGACGCACCATCTGCACGCCGGCGGCGAGATTGCCGTGCGTATTGATCGCGCCTTTGGGCTGGCCCGTCGAGCCGGAGGTCAGCAGGATCTTGGCGATGGTGTCGCGCGTGATCTGCGCACGTCGCCCGGACAGCGCCGCTTCATCGATCTGTTGCAGCAGTTCCGGAAAGTTCGCGCTGGTGACGATCTGCCGGCCCGGCGCCGTCGCGAATCGCAGCGCCGCGGCGTAGCGCTGGCCGTCCTGCGCATACACCAGGCCCGGCTCGATGAGTTTGAGCGCGTAGTCCAGGCGATTCAGATCGCCGCCGAACGAATAGGTCGGCGAGACCGGCACCGCGGCGGCGCCGGCGCGCAGGGTGCCCAGCATGAGCAGCGCATGCTCGATGCTGTTCTCGGACAGGATCATCACCGGCGGACCGTCCGGACCGAAGCCGTGACGGATCAGCCAGGTCGCGATGGCGCCCGTGTCGCGCCAGGCCTGCGCATACGTGATCTTGCGCCAGCCGCCGGTGCTGTCGCGTTCGGCCAGGAATGCAGCATCCGGGCGGATCTGGCTGGCGTGCTGCAGCAGGTCGATGAGCAGCGGACCTTCCTTGAACTCGTGTCCGCAGCGCAGGTAGACGATGCCGTCATCGCTGCGCGCCATTTCCAGGCTGCGGCCGGGTCGCTCCAGCTTGCGCATCGGAATGTTGCCGATATCCGGCGGTGCGTCGCCAGTGACCTGCTGCCACTGCAGCGGCCTGATGCTGGCTTGCGGACTGACTCGTTCTCCGGCGTATGGCATCGATCGTTCCCCCGATTGCGCCACGAGCAAATTTCGAACAAGCCTACCTTGCCGGTCCGTATCCCGGGCAGAGGAGTGGACGAAAATTAACCCTCCTGTTCTTCCTGTGGAGCCGGCTCTTTTCAGAAGGGTTTCTGTAGGTCAGGCTTCAGCCTGACTTCCGAAAGAGGCCGGCTGAAGCCGGCCCCACAGGAAGAGGGCCCCGCCCTGATCAGCGTCGCGACGGATCGATCAGGTACTTCTCGCCCGTGCCGAACTTCGCGTAGGCGGCGATCATCTCCGGCCGCAGCGCATCGGCCAGCGAAATGACCTTCGTATAGTGACTGGCGAACGTGGTCTTGAGTTCGGCCACCACGCGCTCGCGCAGTTTCTGCGCGGCCGCCGGCCCGACTCGCTGCAGGAACGGCGTCAGCAGCCAGCCGCCGACGCCCCAGGCCATGCCGTAGGTGCGTACCAGTTCGGTCGGCGCGCGATCGAGCATGCCGTAGAGGTAGACCTGCTTGTGCGTGGTCGAGCCGTAGCGGCTGTACTCCTTCATCTTCGAGACGGCCGCGGCTTCCATGCAGGTCAGGATCTGGCTCGCCAGCCGGCCGCCGCCGATCGCGTCGAAGGCCAGTGTCGCGCCGCTGGCGATGAGCGCCCTGGTGAGATCTTCCATGAATGTCGGCGCCGACGAGTTGCACACGTGCTTCGCGCCGATCCCGCGCAGCAGCGCTTCCTGCTCCGGCTTGCGCACGATGTTGACGAGCTCCACGCCGTCTTTCAGACAGATGCGGTTGAGCATCTGGCCGAGGTTGGACGCCGCGGCCGTGTGCACGAGCGCGGTGTGACCTTCGAGCCGCATGGTTTCGACCATGCCCAGCGCGGTGAGCGGATTCACGAAACAGGACGCGCCTTCGGCGGGCTTCGTGCCTTCCGGCAGCACCAGGCACTGCTGGACATTGATGGTGCGGAACTGCGAATACATCGCGCCGCCGAGCATGGCAACGGTCTTGCCGACCAGTGCCTGCGCCGCAGGCGATGAACCCGCGCGGACCACGACACCGGCGCCTTCGTTGCCGACCGGCATCGAGTCGTCGAGACGCGCCGCGACGCCGCGCAGCAGTTTCTCCGGGACCTGCGCGGTGATGACCGGCGCATCCGCCGTACCCGAGGCCCGTGACGTGCTCATGTCGGCCGGCCCCAGCAGCAATCCCAGATCGGAAGGATTCAGCGGCGACGCTTCGACACGCACCACCACTTCGTCCGCGGCGGGTTCGGATGACGGCACCATCTGCCGCGGCAGCTCGTGCGGCGACGGCATCGTCGAGCCGAACACCGAGCAGTGCGAGCCGCCGAACACGCAGACCTGCGACGACCAGTGCTACATCAGGCACGACTGCGGCAA